>NZ_JBHJTL010000013.1:0-121281 GCF_042264065.1 Streptomyces sp. NPDC056222
TATATACACCACAAATATCGTCGGCTGCTTCTTATGTTTATAAGAGACTGGGGCACGTATACTAGAAGCGGCCCCGTTCCTCGCACTGGCTCTGCGAGGAACGGGGCCGCTTCAGCGCGACCGGTGGCGTCAGTGGCCGGCGTTCCCGTTGCCGGACAGGACCTCGCCCAGGATGTGCGAGAGGGCGTCGTCGCCCTTCTGCTGCACGGAGTTCTGGGTGCAGGTCTGGTTCGCCATCGGGTTGCCGAGAACGTCCTGGACCTGGATCGGGATGTTGAGGCCGCCGCCGACCTGGGCGTTCACCTTCTGGATGTCGAAGCAGTGCAGGATGCCACCGTTGACAAGACCGAAGTTCGGGCTGAAGTAGCCATCGGTCGAGGTGTTGCCGATCGACTGCTTCGACTGGTTGCCGATGATGTTGGCGCTGTTGCCGTCGTCGCCGGCCGCCATCGCGGTCGTCGCGCCCATACCGGCGACCGAAACCGCAACCGCCGCCGTAGCAAGAACCTTCTTGATCACGAGTCTTCCTTCTTGAGCTCGAGGGCCCTGGAATGCTCCGTTAGCCGAAGCACGCTGATCAACTGCCCGCGAATGGATTGGTTCCGGGTCGTCACTCGGACGCGCTATTCAGCAGATGAACGCCATCGGACGCGGGGTCGGGGGGCAGGCGTTCGGGAGGCCGATCGCCCCGCTCCCTCGCGCCGACGCGCGTCACGCAGGACACTTGTCGCCGGAAAGCGGAAGCTCTCGGAGGGGGACGCACATGCGGGACAGCCACCGGGCCGAGGCCGAGCGGCTGTTGGCACGCGCCGTGGAGGAGGAGGTGCGGCGCTCCGGAGGCCGCTCCGACTCCACGGCGCTGCTGGCGCGCGGCCGGGCCGCGCTGGACACCATGGCGGCGAGTGCGGGCGAGGAGTACGAGACGTATCTGCGGGCGCTGGAGGAGGCGGAGGCCGGACGGCAGTCCCTTGCAGATCGGTTCAGCAGACAGGCCGTGGGAACTCCCGCGCTGGTCACGGCCGTCGCCGCCGCTGCGGCCTTCGGCGCCGACCTGGCGCTCGGCACGGCGGCCGGTACGGCGTTGGGCGCCGGGGCCGTGGTGGCGGTGGCGGGCGCGGCGGCGACCGTCCTGAAGGTGACGGCCGCGCACTGGCCCGCCGCGCACCGCCGGGCGGGCGCGCTGGGTCAGCCGGGCGGGCCCGAGCAGCTGCGGCTGCAGTGGCTGACGGCGCTGGACGTACGGGGCGTGCGGCCCTTCCTCGACCAGCAGCGGGTGCTGCTCGCGAGCACACAGAAGCCGCCGCAGAAGGTGGTGGCGCAGCTGCGCGGCGCCGACCGCAGCGCGGCGGCCCGCCGCCGGACGGTCCTGGAGCAGTCGTTCGGCCATCTGCCGGACCCCGGCGGGCCGTTCACGGGACGGCGCGCCGAGCTGGCCCAGATCACCCAGTGGGTGCAGGCGGGCCGGGCGGCGACACAGACCCGGCCGACGGTCGTCATGCTGCACGGGGAGCCGGGCGCGGGCCGTACGACTCTGGCCGTACGGGCGGCGCACGCGCTGCGGGACCAGTTCCGCGGGGCATGCGTGGTGGACCTGCGGGGCGGCGGGACGCGCGGCGAGAAGCCGCTGTCCACCCGGGAGGCGCTGCTGCATCTGCTGAACCGGCTGGGCGCGCCGCGCGAGCAGCTGCTGTTCCGCGAGCGGTCTTCGGCGGAGCAGCAGGTGCGCAGGCTGGCGGAGTCGTACCACCAGCATCTGACCGGGCTGCCGGTGACGGTGATTCTGGACGACGCGGTGGAGGCGGAGCAGGTGCGCACCCTGCTGCCGGAGCGTTCGGACAGTCTGGTCCTGGTGACGTGCCGGGAGCCGCTGGACCTCGGGCCGGACGTGCCGGCGGCCGTGCACCGGCTGCCGGTGGCTGCGCTGGACGCGGCGGGGGTGGAGGAGCTGCTGCGGGAGGCGGCCGAGGCGCCGGACCCCGGTCCGTACGACTCCGAGGCCTTCGACCGGATCCGGGAGCTGTGCGGGGGGCTGCCGCTGGCGCTGCGGGTGGCGGGGTCCTCGCTGGGCAGCCGCTCGATGAGCGATCTGGCGCATCTGCTGGCCCGCCCGGGCTGGGGCCCGGACGCTGTCGAACGGGCGCTTTCCGTACGGTACTTCACCGATCTCGACGAGGACGGCCGGCGGCTGCTGCGCCGGCTCGCGCTCGCCGGGCGGGCCTCGCTGGGCGCGGCGGCGGCCGGTGCGCTGCTCGGCGGGAACGGTCAGGAAGGGGCCCGGCTGCTGCGGGAGCTCGCCGACGCGGGGCTCCTCGACCATGTCCGGGGAGAGCGCTACCGGCTGCACGACTCCGTACGCGACTTCGCGGCGGCCCGGCTCCAGGACGAGGAGGACGCGGCGGAGATCGCGGCCGCGCAGGAGCGGCTGATACAGAACTACGCGGAGCTCGCGGACGCGGTGATCCGGATGGTCGACGGCAAGATGTCGACCCGTGCGGACCGCTTCGGCGGGCACGGCTTCGGCTCGCTGGACGCGGCCCTGCGCTGGCTGGACGACGAGTCGAGCTTCATCACGGCGGCCCTGCGGCACGCCGAGGGCGTCGACCAGCAGACCGTGCTGAATCTGCTCGGCGCACTCTGCGACTACTGCCTGCTGCGCGGCGACCTGTACCGGCTCGGCGAGATCAACGAGCTGACCGACGCGGTCGGTCAGGGGCTGCTGTCCCGGTCGGTGCAGTGGCGGACCGGTATCGCGGCCCGGCAGCTCGGCGAGCTCGACAAGGCGCGCACCACGCTGACCTCGGTGGTCTCCCTCTACCAGGAGGCGCACCAGGACGCGGGGGCCGCGCTCGCGCTCTGTTCGCTCGGGATCACCCTGCACCACCAGGGCAATCTGTCGGAGGCGTCGGCGAAGCTGCGGGAGGCGCTGGTGCTCCAGGAGCCGGAGTCGCTGGCCGCCGACCGGGGCTGGACCCTGCACGCCCTGGCGGCGGTCGAGCGGGACCGGGCGAACCTGGCCGAGGCGCTGGCCCTGCTGCACACGGCCCTGGAGCTGCACCGCGAGAACGAGTCCCTGCACGGCGAGGCCTGGGCGCACTTCCAGCTGGGCCAGGTGTGTCTGCGGATGGGCGACGTGGAGCGGGCCGACGCCGAGCTGGGGGCCGCCCTCGACCAGTACGGCCGTACCCGCGACGGGCGCGGCGAGGCGTGGGCGCTGACGCAGCTGGCCCGCGCCCGGCTCGTCGAGGGCGAGATCGCACCCGCGGTCGAAGGCCTGCGGCAGGCGCTCTCCCGCCATCGCGACCAGGAGGACGCGCGGGGCGAGGCCTGGACGCTGTACTACCTGGGGCACGCGCTGGAGGAGCGCGGCGACCTGGATCAGGCGGTACGGGAGCTGGAGCGGGCGCGCACGATGTTCTCCCGGATGCGGGACGTGTACGGGCTCGCCTGCGCCCGGCACCACTCGGGCCGGGTGACCCGGGACCAGCGCGCGGCCCAGACCGGCAATCTGCGCAATTCCGGCTTCGCCCGGCAGCTGCTGGTCGACGCCCGGGCGGACTTCCACCGCATCGGGGTGGCGCACGGCGAGGCCTGGACCTGTCTGGAGCTGGCGATCGTCGACGCCGGGAACGGGAAGGTCGCGCAGGCCCTGGAGCTGTGCGGGGAGGCCACCGACCTCTTCCTGTCGTACGACGACCGGAGGGGCGCCGACTGGGCCCGCTTCCTGCGCTGCACGCTGCTCCCGTACGGCTCGCCGGGCGGTGCGGAGGTCGGCACGGTCGTCGCCCAGGAGGAGCTGGCGCGGCTGATCGAGGACAGGCATCCGACGCGGGACGGGAAGGTGGAGGACTGCGCGGAGGCGTACGCCGTGGTCCTGGAGCGGGGCGTCCAGCTCGACGCGGGCTGGCAGGCCTGGGACCTGGGCATGGTGCCGAACCGGCACGCCCGGGAGGTGATGGGTGTCCCGCTGGAGATGGCGTGAGCCGGGGCACGTCGTGAGGCGCGGCGGCGGAGGGGCCTGAGCCCGGGAACGCCGCGGTGCGGGCCCTCCCCGGGAGGAGAGCCCGCGCCGCGGCGGTCCGCCGTTACTCCTGCGCGGCCGTGCCGCTCTTCGCGGGGGCGGTGCCCTTCGGCTCCGCGGCCTCGTCGAAGGAGACCTTGCCCATGTGGCGGTTCATCGACTTCATCAGCATCCAGACGGCCACGGCCATCACGGCGAAGACGACGAAACCGAGGACGCCGGGGGTCACCTTGTTCTTGTCCAGCTCTTCGGCGGCGAAGGGGACAAGCTGGGTCAGTGCCAGGTGTGCGCTCATGTCAGGCATTGTCGCGGATGCCCGCGAAGAGGTCGTCCTCGGGGAGGGAGGTCGGCACCAGCGACTTGCTGAGCTCGTACTCCTCCGTCGGCCAGACCTCCTTCTGGATCTCCATCGGCACGCGGAACCAGCCACCGTCCGGGTCGATCTGCGTACGGTGGGCGATCAGCGCCTTGTCGCGGATCTCGTAGAACTCCGCGCACGGGACGTGCGTGGTCAGGATCCGCTCCGTGCGCTCGAACTCGTCCCAGCGCTTCAGCCAGTCGCCGTACGGGGACTCCATGCCCCGGTCGAGGAGCGCCTGGTGCAGGGCCTCGGTGCGGGGACGGTTGAAGCCCTGGTTGTAGTAGAGCTTCTGCGGCTGGAAGGCCGGGCCGAACTCGGCCTCCGGGTACTTCTCGGTGTCCGCGGCGCCCTCGAAGGCCACCATCGTGATCTTGTGGGTCATGATGTGGTCGGGGTGCGGGTAGCCGCCGTTCTCGTCGTAGGTCGTGATGACCTGCGGACGGAAGGAACGGATCTTGCGGACCAGCTCGCCGGCGGCCGTGTCGACGTCCTCCAGGGCGAAACAGCCCTCGGGCAGCGGCGGCAGCGGGTCGCCCTCCGGCAGGCCGGAGTCGACGAAGCCGAGCCACTCCTGCTCGACCCCGAGGATCTCGCGGGCCTCGTCCATCTCCTTGCGGCGCACCTCGTGGATGTTCGCCTCGATGTAGGCGTCACCCTGGAGCTTCGGGTTGAGGATGGAGCCACGCTCGCCGCCCGTGCACGTGACCACGAGCACGTCCACCCCCTCGGACACATACTTGGCCATCGTCGCCGCGCCCTTGCTCGACTCGTCGTCGGGGTGGGCGTGAACGGCCATCAGTCGCAGCTGCTCAGTCAAGACTCGATCCTCAGTGATTCGTCGCGGAGGCAGGTCTCTATAGTGACGGAACCGGGGGGCGGAAAATTCCGGGCCCCCGGCGGCGAGAGGAACGATCATGAGCGCGGTGCGAGAGCAGCTGCCCGAGGGGCGCTACGGCCGTTCCGCGGACGAGCGTGCCGACCGCAAGCTCAAGGTCGCCGGCGCCGTGCTCGGCGTACTGTTCCTCGGCGTCCTGGGCTGGTTCGGCTGGCACTACGTCGGCGAGAGCCGGATCAGCGCCGAGATGATCAAGTTCGACGTGGTGAGCGACACCGAGGTGCAGGTGCACCTGGAGGTTCGCAAGGACGTCGATGTCACGGGCGTCTGCACGCTGCGCTCGCGCTCCGAGGACGGGGCCGAGGTGGGCCGCAAGGACGTGAAGGTCGACGAGGCCGCCGACCGGGTCGACCGGGTCTGGTCGATCCGGACCACCGCGCGGGCGACCAGCGCCGAGCTCGTGGGGTGTACCCCGCAGTAGCTGTGGGTAGGGAGCATGTGGTGTGTCGAGCTCCGTTTCCCGCGCTGACCAGGAGTGACGCCATCTTGATGGTTTATGTCCTCCCCCTTTTCGCCACTAATTGTTAGGCTCGTGGTTTCGCCCGCCCAGGAAGGACAATCCTTCTGGGTAGGGCGATGCTTTGTATTCCCAGTACCTACGAGGAGCACCTGTGACCCAGACCAGCGACAACGTCACCTGGCTCACCCAGGAGGCGTACAACCAGCTCAAGGCCGAGCTGGAGTACCTGTCTGGTCCCGCGCGAACCGAGATCGCCGCCAAGATCGCCGCGGCGCGCGAGGAGGGCGACCTGCGCGAGAACGGCGGGTACCACGCGGCCAAGGAGGAGCAGGGCAAGCAGGAGCTCCGGGTCCGCCAGCTGACCCAGCTGCTCGAGCACGCCAAGGTCGGCGAGGCGCCGGCGGACGACGGCATCGTCGAGCCCGGCATGGTCGTGACGATCGCCTTCGACGGCGACGAGGACGACACGATGACCTTCCTGCTCGCCTCCCGCGAGTACGCCAGCGGCACCATCGAGACCTACTCGCCGCAGTCCCCGCTCGGGGTCGGTGTGAACGGCAAGAAGGCCGGCGAGGACGCCGAGTACGAGCTGCCGAACGGCAAGAAGGCCACCGTGAAGATCCTCAGCGCCAAGCCGTACACCGGCTGAGCCCGATCCTTCCGTCGAAGGGCCGGACCCCCTCGGGGGCCCGGCCCTTGGCAGTTACGCGGACCATGGCGCGAGCAGCGTGCCAGCCGCCGGAGGGGCGCTCTTCGTCACCACCTTCGACGGCCAGATCGTGTCGGGCTACGCGCCCTGAGGCCCGGGGCCCCGAAGCGCAGGGCCTTGAACCGTCAGACCGTCGCCGACCGGTACTTCCGTACCGACAAGGTCCGGAACACCACGATGATCAGCACCGACCAGATCAGCGAGGCCCAGACCGGGTACTGCATCGGCCAGGCGTCCGACGGGGAGACGCCGGGGTTGCCGAACAGTTCGCGGCAGGCCTGGACGGTCGCGCTGAACGGGTTCCACTCGGCGATGGGCTGCAGCCAGGACGGCATCTGGCTGGAGTCCACGAACGCGTTCGAGATGAACGTGACCGGGAAGAGCCAGATGAGCCCGCCGGACGTCGCGGCCTCCGGTGTACGGACCGAGAGGCCGATCAGGGCACCGATCCAGGAGAAGGCGTAGCCGAGGAGGAGCAGCAGGGCGAAGGCCCCGAGCGCCTTCGGGACGCCCTCGTGGATCCGCCAGCCGACGAGCAGGGCGACGATCGCGAGGACGACGAGCGTGAGGGTGGTCTGCACCAGGTCGGCCAGGGTGCGGCCGGTGAGGACCGCGCCGCGGGCCATCGGGAGGGAGCGGAAGCGGTCGATGAGGCCCTTGTGCATGTCGTCGGCGATGCCCGCGCCCGCGCCGGCCGTGGCGAAGGTGACGGTCTGGGCGAAGATGCCGGCCATCAGGAACTCGCGGTAGACCTCCGGGGAGGTCGAGCCGCCGATGTTCATGGACCCGCCGAAGACGTAGCTGAACAGCACCACGAACATGATCGGCTGGATCATCCCGAAGATGATCATCTCCGGGATCCGGGTCATCCGGATCAGGTTGCGCTTGGCGACGACCAGCGAGTCGTTGACGGACTGGGAGACGCGGCCGCGCGGCCTGGGGACCGCGACGGCGTCGTTCACTGCGGTCACTTCGCCGCCTCCTCGTGGTCGCGCTTGCGGCCCTTGGCGCCCTGCGCCGCTCCGCCGTTCTCCTCCTCGTCCCGCTCGGCCGTGTGGCCGGTCAGCGAGAGGAAGACGTCGTCGAGGGTGGGCCGGCGCAGACCGATGTCGTCGATCTCGACACCGACGGTGTCCAGGTCCCGGATGACCTCGGCGAGCAGCTTGGCGCCGCCGGTGACCGGGACGGTCAGCTTGCGGGTGTGGTTCTCGACGGAGACCTCGCCGTGGCCGATGCCCGCCAGGCCGTAGCGTCCGAGGACGTCACGGGCCGGGGCGATCATCTCCGGCTCGTGGACGACGACCTCGACGCGCTCACCGCCCGTCTGGGCCTTGAGTTCGTCCGACGTACCTCGGGCGATGACCTTGCCGTGGTCGATGACGCAGATGTCGTCGGCCAGGTGGTCGGCCTCTTCCAGGTACTGGGTCGTCAGGAGCAGGGTCGTACCCCCCGCGACGAGTTCCTGGATGACTGCCCAGAGCGACTGCCTGTTGCGCGGGTCCAGGCCGGTCGTCGGCTCGTCCATGAACATCACGGGCGGCGAGACGACCAGGGCGGCGGCGAGGTCGAGCCTGCGGCGCATACCGCCGGAGTACGTCTTGGCGGTGCGGTCGGCCGCGTCCGCGAGGTTGAAGCGCTCGAGCAGCTCGCCCGCCCGGACCTTCGCCCGCCTGGCGTCCATCTGGTAGAGCTGACCGACCATCTGGAGGTTCTCGCGGCCCGTCAGATACTCGTCGACGGCCGCGAACTGGCCGGACAGGCCGATCGAGCGCCGGACCTCGTTCGGGTGCCTGAGGACGTCGATCCCTGCGACGACCGCCCTTCCGCTGTCCGGCTGCAGCAGCGTCGTCAGGACGCGCACGGCCGTGGTCTTCCCCGCTCCGTTCGGGCCGAGCAGGCCCAGGACCGTGCCCTCGGGTACGTCGAGATCGACGCCGTCCAGAGCTCGTACGTCGCCGAAGGTCTTCACCAGACCCTCGGCGTAGATCGCGCCTGGCATGTGGGTTCTCCCAGGGATTTGGGCGTTTTCCACCCAAGTTTAGGTTTGAACGGCGGACGACGCCCACCGAATGTGTGACCCGGACCACACGCTAACGCGATACATCGCGAACCGACAAGACCTAGGCCATCACGACGTATCCCGCGTCCCGCAGCGCCGCCGCGACCTCCTCGCAGTGCTCCGGACCCTTGGTCTCCAGGTGCAGCTCCACCTCGGCCTCCGTCAGCCCGAGGCGCGGATCGGTCCGCACATGGCTCACGTCGAGCACGTTCGCGTCCACCACCGTCAGCACCGCGAGCAGCGTCGCCAGCGCGCCCGGCCGGTCCGTCACCCGCAGCCGCAGGCTCAGATAGCGGCCCCCGGCAGCCATGCCGTGGCGCAGGATCCGCTGCATCAGCAGCGGGTCCACGTTCCCCCCGGACAGGACCGCGACCACCGGGCCCGCGAACGCCTTCGGATCGGTCAGCAGCGCCGCCACCGGGCTCGCGCCGGCCGGCTCGACCACCAGCTTCGCCCGCTCCAGGCAGAGCAGGAGGGCCGAGGAGAGCGCGTCCTCGGAGACCGTGCGGATCTCGTCGACGTACTCCTGGACGATCGCGAACGGGACGTCGCCCGGGCGTCCCACCTTGATCCCGTCCGCCATCGTCACCGGCGACTCGATGGCCACCGGGTGCCCGGCGGTCAGCGACGGCGGATACGCGGCCGCTCCCTCCGCCTGCACCCCGATCACCTTCACGTCGGGGCGCACGGACTTCACCGCGAGCCCGATGCCCGCCACCAGCCCACCGCCGCCGACCCCGACCAGGATCGTGCGGACCTCCGGGCACTGCTCCAGGATCTCCAGACCGACCGTGCCCTGTCCGGCGATGATGTCCGGGTGGTCGAAGGGATGGATGAAGACCGCGCCGGTCTCCGCCGCGTACTCCTCCGCCGCCGCCAGCGTCTCGTCCACGACATGGCCGTGCAGCCGCACGTCGGCGCCGTACTCCCGGGTCGCCGCGACCTTCGGCAGCGGGGCTCCGACCGGCATGAAGACCGTGGAGTGCACCCCGAGGAGCGCGGAGGCCAACGCGACGCCCTGCGCGTGGTTCCCCGCGGATGCGGCGACCACTCCGGCCGCCCGCTGCTCGGGCCGCAGCCCGGCGATCCGTACGTACGCGCCACGAAGCTTGAACGAACCGGTTCGTTGAAGGTTCTCGCACTTGAGGTGGACAGGCGCCCCCACCAGCGAGGACAGGTGCCGGCTCCCCTCCATCGCCGTCACTCTGGCCACCCCCGAGAGCATCTTCTGCGCCCCGCGCACATCGTCGAGGATCAGGTGGTGCAAGGGGTCTGGCCTACGGAAGCTCATGACAGCAAGTCTCGCAGCTCACGGGCCCCGTGGCCGCCCGAGTGGCCCGCACCCCCGCGGGTTTGCGCAGCGCAGGTACGGACCCTCGAAGGTCCGCGTACTCTGTCCCCCACCAACCGACCACCGCACGAGAGAGCCCCCACAGCCATGCCCACATCTCAGGACATGACGACTGAGCTTGACCCCGGTCTCCTCGATGCCCTCCAGCACCAGGTGGCCGTCTTCGCGCGGCGGGCCGAACAGACCCGCCTCGGCGGCACCGGGCAGCTCCGCAACTCGATGGACCGGGCCGCCTATCTGCTTCTGAACAGGCTCGACCAGGAAGGCCCGATGGGCGTCAAGGCGCTCGCGGCGGGCATGGGCATCGACTCGTCCACCGTCACCCGCCAGGTCGCCCCGCTCGTCGACACCGGCCTGGTCAAGCGCACCTCGCACCCCGAGGACGGACGCGCGGTCGTGCTCCAGCTCTCGCCGCGCGGACTGGCCCGCCTGGAGGAGGTCCGCGCCTCCCGCCGCGAACTGATGGCGCAGGTGACGGACGGCTGGACGGCGGACGAACGCGAGTCGTTCTGCACGCTGCTCACCCGATTCAACTCGGCGCTGTCCGCTCGCCAGTCGGGCCTGCCGCCCGCCGCCGACACGGAGTCCTCCGCAACCTCTTGACCCGAGCAGCGCCCTGTCCTCATATGAGGACGTGCGCGATCGACACGGCGGCCCAGGGGGCGGCCAGGGAGGCGAACAGCGCCACCGCATCCGGCAGTTCGAGGCGTTCGTGGCGGGAGCGGCGGGGCGGCTGCTGCACGCCGCGACGCTGCTCACCGCCGAGACCCGCGCCCGCAACCCGCGCGCCCAGGCGCTGCTGACCGCCTCCCTCGCGCACACCTACGCCCACTGGGACCGGCTGCGCGGCGAGGATCCGTACGACCGCACCCGCGCCGACCTCGCCGCCCGCTTCTCCCGCACCGCCTGGCGGCACCACCGCGGCCGGGGCGGCGTCCTCTCCGCTCTCACCCCGCAGGAACGTCTCGTCCTGGTGCTCCGGCTGTACGAGGGGGTGGCCGAGGAGCAGACCGCGGCGCTGCTCGGGCTGCCCGAGGAACGGGTCCGGGCCGTCTGCGCCCGCGCCGTCTCCGCCCTGCGGGACCGGCGGGACGCGCCGCATCGGCCTGATCGGCGGGATCGGCCGGGGGAGGTGGCCTCGTGACCCGGCACGAACGCAAGGAGGACGCGGTCCGGCGGATGCTCGAGAGCACGCATCCCCAGGTCCCCGGCGACCTGGCCGCACGGGCCGTCGAGCGCGGGACGCGGCTGCTGCACCGCGACCGGATGGTCCGCCGGGCGCTGTGGGTAGTGCTGGCCGCGGCGGTGCTGGCCTTCGCGGTGTGGGCGTCGGTGGCCGAACCCTGGCAGGTACCGCCGTCGGAGACCACGCCTCCGCTCGAAGGCTGGTGACAACGGCCCTAGCCTGGAAGGAGGAGACCCAGGAGGCCGCCATGACCAGGAAAGTCGCCGACTGCCGCAAGACGCCCAGCGTGATGGGCTGCACGCTCACCATCACCGGTGAGGAAGAGGAAGTCGTACGGGCCGCGGCCGAGCACGCGATCTCGGTGCACGGCCACAGCGACAGCATCGACCTGCGCACGATGATCCGCGAATCGCTCGAGGACGAGAAGGTCTCGGCCTGACCGGGCGCCCCTCGGTGGGGCGCCCGGCAGAGAGCTCCTAGCCCAGCGCCTGGCGCAGGTCCGCCAGCAGGTCGTCCACGTTCTCGATGCCCACCGAGAGCCGGACCAGGTCCGCCGGGACCTCCAGGGCCGAGCCCGCCACGCTCGCGTGCGTCATCCGGCCAGGGTGCTCGATCAGCGACTCCACGCCGCCCAGGGACTCACCCAGCGTGAACAGCTTGGCGCGGTTGCAGACCTCGACGGCCGCCTCCTCGCCGCCCGCGACGCGGAAGGAGATCATCCCGCCGAACGCCTTCATCTGCTTGGCCGCGATCTCGTGGCCCGGGTGCTCCGGCAGTCCCGGGTACAGGACCTGGGTGACCTTCGGGTGCTGGGTCAGCATCTCGGCGACCTTGCCCGCGTTCTCGCTGTGCCGGTCCATGCGGACGGCGAGCGTCTTGATGCCGCGCAGCACGATCCACGAGTCGAACGGACCGGCCACCGCGCCCATCGCGTTCTGGTGGTACGCCAGTTCCTCGCCGAGCGCCTCGTCGGCCGTCACCAGCGCGCCGCCGACGACGTCCGAGTGGCCGCCCATGTACTTCGTCAGCGAGTGCACCACGATGTCCGCGCCGAGCGAGAGCGGCTGCTGGAGGTAGGGCGAGGCGAAGGTGTTGTCGACGACCAGCTTCGCGCCGGCCGTACGGGCCACGTCCGCGACCGCCGCGATGTCGGTGATGCCGAGCAGCGGGTTCGACGGGGTCTCGACCCAGATCACCTTCGTACGGTCGTTGACCGCGGCGCGCACGGACTCCACGTCGGAGGTGTCCGCGACGGAGAAGTCCACGCCCCAGCGCTGGACCACCTTGGCGAAGAGCCGGAAGGTGCCGCCGTAGGCGTCGTTGGGGATGACCACGTGGTCGCCGGGGGCCAGCAGCGTCCGCAGCAGGCAGTCCTCGGCCGCGAGCCCCGAGGCGAAGGCGAGACCGCGCCGGCCGCCCTCCAGAGCCGCGAGGTTCTCCTCGAGGGCGGTACGCGTCGGGTTGGCGCTGCGGCTGTACTCGTAACCGCCGCGCAGCCCACCGACGCCGTCCTGCTTGTAGGTGGACACCTGGTAGATGGGCGGGACGACCGCGCCGGTCAGCGGGTCGGCCGTGTTGCCCGCGTGGATGGCGCGGGTCTCGAAGCTCTGGTGAGTGTGCTCGTCGCTCATGAGGCAGGAGCGTAGTCCTGAGCACGGCCCACCGCCGCCGACGTCTCACCGGGTGTCTCACAGCGTGGCACGCCTCAGGGGGGCTGCCGCGGGTCGCCCCGCGGCTCACGGGTCGCGCGGGCCTTCCTGGACAATGGACCCATGGAGATTCTCTGGTTCCTGCTCGCGATGGGGCTGCTGTTCGCGGTCCTCGCTCCGATCCTGAGGCGCCGCCGCGCCGTCGGAATCCATCAGGTCGCCCCCGGCGCGCCGGACGCCGCGGACCCCGAGGCGTACGGTTTCGCGCGCCAGGAGCAGCAGGACGTACGGATGCCCGGCCCCGACGCCGACCTGCTCGACGTCCTCGACGTGGTCCAGGCGACCCAGGACTGGCGGGCGGCCTCGCAGCTCCTCGCCGGCACGGAGAAGGAGGGCGAGGTCCGCTGGCAGCGCGTCCAGGCGTTCGCGGGCGCGGCCTCGCTGGAG
Organism: Streptomyces sp. NPDC056222; assembly: GCF_042264065.1. Lineage (NCBI taxonomy): Bacteria > Bacillati > Actinomycetota > Actinomycetes > Kitasatosporales > Streptomycetaceae > Streptomyces > Streptomyces sp. NPDC056222. The sequence continues at coordinate 13,136 of NZ_JBHJTL010000013.1, forward strand.
CTCCAGCAGAAGCCCGGCGTCGGAGGCGCGTGGCTGCGCGCCTGGCGCGCCGACTCGCCCAAGGACCCCGGCGGGGCGGCCGTACACGCCGAGTTCCTGGTCCAGCAGGCCTGGCGCTCCTCGGCGGCCGGCACCGACGACTTCCGGATCATCCTCGAAGAGGCGAAGAAGGTGAGTGAGGAGGCGGCGCTGCTCGCCCCCGGCGACCCCGTCCCGTACATCGTGCAGCTCGCCGTCGCCCGCGGACTCGGCTACAGCCACGAGGAGTTCGACCAGGTCTGGGCGAAGATCATCGACCGCGCCCCGCAGCACATGGGCGCGCATCTGGCCGCCCTGCACTTCTGGTGCGAGAAGTGGCACGGCTCGCGCGCGGACGCCGACCGCTTCGCGACGGCGGCCGCGGCCCGCGCCCCGCAGGGTTCGCTGCTCGCCGCACTGCCGCTGTTCGCGGTGTACGAGCACCTGCCCGAGATCGTCATCGTCCAGGACTTCTACCGGACCGAGGTGGTCAGGAAGGCGATGGAGGGCGCGCTGTACGCCGTCCACTCCGCCCGCCCCGACGACCCGATGCTCGCGCACGTCCGTCATCTGCTGGTGCTCTTCCTGGTCCGCGGCGAGCGCTGGTCCGAGGCGATGCACCAGCTCGTGCATGTGGACGGCCACGTCGGCGCGCTGCCGTGGACGCTGAGCGAGGACCCGGCCGCGGAGTACACCGTGTACCGGAACCTGGCGGTGGCCGGGTACGAGGCGAACGGCGGAAGCCCGGCGACGCTGCCGCGCTAGCGGCCCCCGTCGGCACGGGACGGGCGTCGGAACGGGGTGTCCGCACGAGTAGGGCATCACACGCGGTGTCGGCACGAGAAGGGCATCATTACGCGGTGTCCGCACGGGACGGGCGTCGGAACGGGGTGTTCCAACGGGGGCCCGGTAACGCGGTGTCCGTACGGAATGGCGTCGGTGGCGGCGGCCGTACGGGACGGGCCAAATACGGTGCTTCCCGTACGAACGCCCAGGTCGGGCGCCCTTTCCTGGTGGACGGCAGCCGCGTCGATGGGTGATACTCCGCTTTCCCCCCACAGCACCACCGATCGCCTTTTCTCCGTGGGGGAACTCTGCCCGATGGGCGCTTCTCTGCGCGCGCTGCGCGCCCTCGTCCTGCTTGCCGGTTTCCATGTTCTCGGCTTCGCCCTGCTGGCCGTGCTCGGTCTGATCGACTGGGCGGCCACCCTCTGGGCCCCCGGTCCCTGGGCACTCAAGTTCTACGTCGTCACCGCCGTCCTCGCGGTCCCGATCGTCCGCGGCATGCTCATGCTGCGGACCCCGCAGGACGAGATCACCACGGGTGTCCTCGTCACCGAGGCCGACGAGCCGGGGCTCTGGCGGACCGTGCGCGAGCTGGCCGAGCAGGTCGGCACCCGTGCGCCGGACGAGATCCGGCTGACCGGCGAGGTCAACGCCGCCGTCAGCGAGGACTCCCGGCTCCTCGGCCTGCTGGGCGGCCGGCGCCGCCTCTACCTGGGCCTCCCGCTCATGGCCGGGCTGTCCGAGGCACAGCTGCGGGCCGTCCTCGCCCATGAGTTCGGGCACTTCACCCACGCGGACACGCGCCTCTCCGGCATCACCGCCCGCGGCCGCGTCCAGGTCGAACGGACCGTCGCGCACTTCGAGGCGAAGGCCGGCGGCAAGGTCGCCAAGGAGACCGCGCGACAGGAGAAGAAGGCCGCCAAACGGATCTCCAAGGGCAAGAAGGCCCGCGAGATCGACACGACCGGCGTGGGCTTCACCTTCCGCACGATGGCCCGGATCTACACCGCGTACGGACGTCTCTCCCTGCGGGCCACGCAGGCCGATTCGCGCCGCCAGGAGCTCGCCGCCGACCTCGCGGCCGCCCGGATCACCGGCCGCGACGCGACCGCCTCGGCGCTGCGCGAGATCGCCGTCGTGGAAGCGGCCAACGGCTTCTTCCTCGACTCCTACGCCACGCTGGGCGCCGAGTTCGGACTGCTGCCCCCGCACGGCGAGGTGATCGGCGGCGTCCGGCATCTGCTCGCCGCGCGCACGGAGGAGCTGGACGACCTGCGGTACGACCTGCCGACGCACCCAGCCTCCCCCTACGACTCCCACCCGCCCGTGGCCGAACGGGTCGCCCTCCTCGAAGCCCTGCCCGACGACGGCCGCGGCGCCGCGCCCTCGCGGCCCTCTCTCTCGCTGCTCGCCTCGCCCGAGCGCTCACTCGCCGCGGTGGAGGACGTATCGCTGACCGCCGACGCGTTGCGGATGCGCCGGGTGGAGTGGCCGGACCTGGTGCACGAGGCGATGAGCGCGCATTCGGTGCGCGAGGCGGAGCCGGTGCGGCGCGCGACGGCGGCGGTGGCGGGGACGGTCTCCGAGGGTTCGGAGCCGAGCGCGGCACTGAACGCTCTGCTCGACGCGATCGACGCCGGAAAGGCCTGGGCGATCACCGACCGGCTTCCGAAGTCGGAGCAGGCCGGTGCCGCGACGGGCCGTGCCGCCCGCGAGTTCGCCCGGCCCGTGCTGCGGCGTGGACTGTCCCGGCTGGTGACCGACGCCCTCACCGAGGACGGCCGGGCGCGCTGGCAGCTGTCCTGGGCGGCCGAGGCGAGCCTGCGTCTGCCGCCCGGCTACGCGGACGAACTCCCGGCCGCCCTGGACGCGGCGGTCACGGACCGCCCGGACACCGGCCCGCTCCGCACGCTTCTCCACACCTCCTGAACCTCCCGCCCCCGTACGAAGAAAGTCACCGAAGTCACCGTGATCATCCTCTGGATCGTCCTGACCCCCCTCGTCCTGGGCGTGCTGGCCCTCGGGCTCTACTTCCTCAAGGCCATCGTCCAAGGCACGATCGAGGGCCTGCGCTCCGACCCGGCCGCCGAGGCCGCCGCCGAGGAGACCGCCGCGCGCGTCTCGGCGCTGGGGCTGCTGCCCCCCGAGCGGCAGAACACCGAACTGCCCGCGCCGCTGCCGCCGGCCCTCACGGTCGCCATGGCGGCGGCCAGGGCGGGCGACTGGCAGCCGGCCGCCGAGCTCCTCGACGAGACGGCGAAGAACAGCGACTGGGAGCGCCGTACCCACGTCTGCCATCAGCTGGCCGACATGGCCGCCGACGACGACGCCTGGCTGCAGTCGTGGGAGGCCGCCCGGCCCGACGATCCGGCCGCGGCCCTGCTGCGGGCGCGCAGCACCGTGGTCCTGGCGTGGAACATCCGGGGCGCGAAGCGCGCGCAGTACACCACCCAGGAACAGTTCGAGGGCTTCCGCCGCACGTTGCTCCGCTCGCGCGACGAACACACGCGCGCCGCGGCTCTGGCGCCGGCGGACGACCCGGCCCCGTATCTGGGCGCGATCCTGACGGCGATCGGCCTCGGTCAGCCGCACGAGGAGATGCATCGCATCTGGAAGGAGATCACCAGCCGCGCTCCGCACCACTACGAGGCCACCTTCTCGGCCCTGCAGTACTGGTGCGCGAAGTGGCGCGGCTCCGAGGAGCTCGCCCGCGCCTTCGCCGTACGGGCCGCGGCGGAGGCCCCTGCCGGGACGCTGATGTCGGTGTTCCCGCTCATCGCCCACTTCGAGCACGACGACTCGGACACGGCCGACGTCGACCGCACCCCCGAGATGTACGCGACGGTCGACGCGGTCCTCGCCGACGTGGCCGCCGCCGACCCGGCCCACCCGCGACTGCCGGAGGTCCGTCACCTGCTGGCGTACTACCTGTACCTGCAGAAGCGGTGGGACGAGGCGCTCGACCAGTTCCGCCGGGTGGACGGCCACGTGGGCGCGTTCCTCCCCTGGCTCCACAAGGGCGACGCGGCGGAGGAGTTCTGCCGGATGCGCGACGAGTGCGTGGCCAACGGGTCGGGGGCCTGACCGGGACCGGGGGCCGGGGGCCGGGGGCCGGGGGGCGGGGGCCGGGGGGGGCGGGGCCCCGGGGGGCCGGGGGAATCCCTCCCGGCCCCCGGGCGTTGTGGGTAACGCCGACCGTCGAGGAGAAGCCGTATGTTCCTGTCACGCACCCCCGTCCTCCCCACGCCCGAGCAGGCGCTGAAGGGCCGCCCGGAGCCCGAGTTCTCGGTGCCCGAGCGCCACACCGTCCTCGGCAACCCCCTGCTCGGCCCGTACCCCGAAGGCCTTGAGGTCGCCGACTTCGCCCTCGGCTGTTTCTGGGGCGCCGAGCGCAAGTTCTGGCAGACCGAGGGCGTCTGGACGACGCTCGTCGGCTACCAGGGCGGCATCACCCCGAACCCGGCCTACGAAGAGGTCTGCTCGGGCCTGACCGGCCACACCGAGGCCGTCCGGGTCGTCTTCGACCCGTCGAAGGTCTCGTACGAGCAGCTGCTCAAGCTCTTCTGGGAGTCCCACGACCCGACCCAGGGCTTCCGCCAGGGCAACGACGTCGGCACCCAGTACCGCTCGGCGATCTACACCCACTCCCCCGCGCAGGCCACGGCGGTGGAAGCCTCCCGCGCCGCGTACCAGCGGGTCCTCACGGGCTCCGGCTACGGCACGATCACGACGGAGATCCTCCCTGCGGACGGCCGCACGTTCTTCCCCGCCGAGGGATATCACCAGCAGTACCTGGACAAGAACCCGACGGGCTACTGCGGCATCGGCGGCACGGGCGTGTCCTGCCCGATCGGAGTGGCGAAGGCCGACGGCTGACGTCGCGTGGGCTTCGGAACCCATGCGCAGGGCACGATCACCTTCGTCCCGGCGGACAGCTGCCGGGTGACCTCCAGCCCGTCCAGCTTCGGCATCCGGATGTCGGCGAGGACGACGTCCGGGCGCAGGGTGCGCGCGAGGTCGACGGCCGTGGAGCCGTCGGCCGCCTCGGCGACGACGGTCATGTCCGGTTGCGAGTCGAGGATGAGCCGGAAGCCGCTGCGGACGTCGTCCTGGTCGTCGGCGATCAGGATGCGGGTGGTCATGTGCGGTCTCCGGTCCGGTCCAGGGTGGCGGTGAGGCGCCAGATGCCGTCGTGGGCGGTGGTGGTGTGCAGCGTGCCGCCGCTCGCGGGTACGGGGGTGATGGCCGGGGCGGGCGCCGTCGTTGGTGACGGTCATCGTCACCTCCCCGTCGACGAGGGCCAGTTCGACCTCCACCCAGGTCGCTTCGGGGGCGTGCCGACGTACGTTGGTCAGCGCTTCGGTCGCCACCCGGTGGAGCGTGGCGGCGGCCTCCCGGGAGAGCGCGCGTTCCACGCCGTCACCGATGCCGAGACGGCTCGCGATCCGGCCCTCCTCGCCGAACCTGCGGACCAGCCGGCGGGCGGCGCGTGCCGACCTCGTTCACGGTGACCCTGGCCGGCGCCGGGGCGCTCGCCCTGATCGCGCTCACCACGCTCGGCGCCTTCGGCTGGAACGGCCCGGAGACCATGGGCCACCCCGAGTCCCCGAAGGGGATCGCGTACGTGGTCATGACCGCCTGCTACGTGCCCCTGCTCGCCTGGGGCCCGCTGCTCGCCGTGGCGACCGCGCATTATTGGTTGCGCCGTCGTCGGGCCACGCGTCTAGACTCGATCGCATGGGTTCGTACTACTACTTTCGCTGATTCCGGCCGCGGACACGGTCTGACCCGCTGATCCGGCGCCCTCGGGGCGCGGCGGTGGTGGTCCCGGTGTCCCTTCCTCCGGCCCGAACGAACCCCACCTCCAGGGAGAGATCCCATGCGCGAACGCGCCCAAATGACCATGCACGACGTCTCCAAGGCCTACGGGGACCGCTCCGTCCTCGAACAGGTCTCGTTCACCGTCCGTCCCGGCGAGAAGGCCGCCGTCATCGGTGAGAACGGCTCCGGGAAGTCCACGCTGCTGCGGCTCCTCGCCGGGGCGGAGGCCCCGGACACCGGGGAGGTCACCGTCCGCTTCCCCGGCGGCACCGCCCACCTCGCCCAGACGCTCGCCGAGACCTTCGGCATCGGCCCCGGGCACACCGTGCGGAACACCGTCGACGCGGCGCTCGCCGAACTCCGTTCGATGGAGCGGGAGATGCGGGCGGCCGAGGAGTCGCTCGGCTCCGCGACGGCCGAGGAGCTGGCCGCGTACGGGGAGCTGGCGGCCCGGTACGAGGAGCGCGGCGGGTACGAGGCCGACGCCCGGGTCGACGCCGCGCTGCACGGGCTCGGCCTCGGGCACATCGCGTACGAGCGCCGCGTCGGCACCCTGTCGGGCGGCGAACAGTCCCGGCTCGCCCTCGCCTGCGTCCTGGCCTCCGGCGCCGAGCTGCTGCTGCTCGACGAGCCGACGAACCATCTCGACCGGGCGGCCGCCGGCTGGCTGGAGGAGCGGCTGCGGACGCACCGCGGCACGGTGGTGGCCGTCACCCACGACCGGGCGTTCCTGGAGGGGATGGCGACGGCGATCCTGGAGGTCGACCGCGACACACGCGCGGTGACCCGGTACGGCGACGGCTGGTCCGGCTACCGCGCGGCGAAGGCCGCCGAACGCCGCCGCCGCGTGCGGGAGCACGAGGAGTGGCGGGAGGAGGTGGCCCGCACGGAGGAGCTGGTGGCCGCGGCCGGTCAGCGCCTGGCGGTGTCCGGCAAGGACCCGCGCCAGGGCTTCGGCAAGCACCGCCGCTCCCACGAGAACAAACTGTCCGGGCAGGTCAGGTCGGCCCGGGTAAGGCTCGAACAGCTGCGGAGAACGCCGGTACCGGCCCCACCGGAGCCACTGCGCTTCACGGCCCGGCTGACGACGACGGCTCCCGGCGCCCCGGCACCGGCGAACCGCGACCCGCTCAGGCCCGGATCCGGCTCCGGGCCCGGCACAGAATCCTGGCCGGACGGCGGCCCGAGGCCGGGCGACGGCCCAGGCGCGGTGGACGGGCCGAGCGTGGTCGGCGGTGTGCTCGTCGAGCTCGCCGACATCGTCGTCGGCGAGCGGCTGCGGATCGACAAGCTGCGGATCTCGCCCGGCGACCGGCTGCTCGTCTCCGGGCCCAACGGGGCCGGGAAGACGACCCTGTTGCGGGTCATCGCCGGGGATCTGCGACCCGACAGCGGCACGGTCGTCCGGCCGGGCCGGGTCGGGTACCTGGCCCAGGAGTTGCCCGCCGTGCCGTCCCGTGAGCCGCTGCTCACGGCGTACGCGGCGGGCCGCCCCGGGCTGCCCGAGGAGCACGCGGACGAGCTGCTCGCCCTCGGGCTCTTCCGGGAGGAGGACCTGGCCGTGCCGGTGGCCGCGCTGTCGGTGGGCCAGCAGCGGCGGCTGGAGCTGGCCCGGCTGGTGAGCCGGCCGGCCGACCTGCTCGTCCTGGACGAGCCGACCAACCATGTCGCGCTCTCACTGGTCGAGGATCTGGAGGCGGCCCTGGCCGCCTTCGAGGGGGCCGTGGTCGTGGTCTCCCACGACCACCGCTTCCGCTCCGGCTTCGGCGGCACCCGGCTCGAACTGTGCTCAGGCCGTGCCACCTGACGCGGCACCTGACGCGGCACGCAGCATCGCGGCGGTCGCCGCCGGGTCGTAGCCGGGGGCGACGCCGTCGATCAGGAGCACAGCGCCCGGGATGTGGCGGGTGCGCAGCGGAATCAGCTCCTGATAGGCGGCGGAGTCGTACCAGCCGCGCGCCTGGTCCATCGAGGGGAAGCCGATCATGACGAGCGCCCCGAGCCACTCGCCCTCCCGGACCTCCCGCTCGGGGGCTCCGTGCACGAGGAAGCGGCCGCCGAAGGGGTCCAGCGTCGCCTGGATGCGTTCCATGTAGGTGAAGACCTCCTCGTCGAGGACGGTCGGGGGGTTCAGGTTCGCGAGGGCGTATGCGGTCATGACGCAAGCGTGCCGGGGCAGGGCGTACGGGGTCGATTACCTCGTACGTCATGCCCCGGCACACATCCCGTTCGGGAGGAGCGCTCGGATCGGTCAGATCGTCGACGCGTCGATCACGAAGCGGTACCGCACGTCGCTCGCCAGCACCCGCTCGTACGCCTCGTTGATCTGGTCCGCGCGGATGAGCTCGATCTCCGCGCCCAGTCCGTGCTCCGCGCAGAAGTCCAGCATCTCCTGGGTCTCGGCGATGCCACCGATCGCGGAGCCGGCGAGCGTCTTGCGGCCGAGCATCAGCGGGAACAGGTTGAGCGCGATCGGCTCCTCGGGAGCGCCGACGTTCACCAGCGCGCCGTCCGTCCTGAGCAGCCCGACGTAGGCGGTGAAGTCGAGCGGGGCGGAGACGGTGGAGACGATCAGATCGAAGGAGCCGGCCAGCTCGGTGAAGGTCGCCGGGTCGTTGGTGGCGTAGTAGTGGTCGGCGCCCAGCCTGAGGCCGTCCTCCTGCTTCTTCAGCGACTGGCTGAGCACGGTCACCTCGGCACCGAGCGCGTGGGCGATCTTGACGCCCATGTGGCCGAGGCCGCCGAGGCCGACGACGGCGACCTTCTTGCCGGGGCCGGCCTTCCAGTGGGCGAGCGGCGAGTAGAGGGTGATGCCCGCGCAGAGCAGCGGGGCGGCCTGGTCGAGCGGGATGCCGTCCGGGATGCGCAGGGTGTAGTTCTCGTCGACGACGATGTGGGTGGAGTAGCCGCCGTAGGTCGGCTCACCGTCCTTGTCGAGGGCGTTGTACGTGCCGATCATGCCCTTCGCGCAGTACTGCTCCAGGCCCCGGAGGCAGTACTCGCACTCCCGGCAGGAGTCGACGAAGCAACCGACGCCGACACGGTCCCCGGCCTTGTGCTTGGTGACCCCGGTGCCGACCTCGGTGACGATCCCGGCGATCTCGTGGCCGGGCACCATCGGGTAGATGCCCTCGCCCCAGCCGTCACGGGCCTGGTGGATGTCGGAGTGGCAGATGCCGGAGAACTTGATCTCGATCAGGACATCGTGCTCGCCGACCGGGCGGCGCGGCACGGTGGTGCGCTCCAGCGGCGCGTTGGCCGCCGGTGCGGCGTAGGCGGGAACGGTGGTGACGTTGGTAGTCATGGCAACCACCCTGCCGACCCGGGCGGACCGTACCCAGCCCTCTGTTGTGCCTACGACCAGCGTGCATACCACTGGCAGGGTCAGGAACACTGCACATTCGACAGGAACAGCGCGCCGTTCGAACGTACGACCTGGGATACTCGGGACGCATGGATCTCAGTGCCGAACTCAGCGAATTCCTGCGCTCGCGCCGGGCCCGGCTGAAGCCCGAGGACGTCGGGCTGCCGGAATTCGGCCGGCACCGGCGCGTACCGGGGCTGCGCCGGGAGGAGCTGGCGCAGCTGGCCGGTGTCTCCGTCGCGTACTACACACGGCTCGAGCAAGGGAACGGCCGCAATGTGTCGATGGAGGTCCTCGACTCGATCGCCCGGGCGCTGCGGCTGGACGACAGCGAGCGGGCGCATCTGACGCATCTGGCCAAGCCCACGGCGAAGAAGAAGCACCACCGGGCCGCGATCGCCCGGCCCCAGCAGCTCCGGCCGGGCCTCTCGCAGCTGATCGACTCCATGGAGACCGTCCCGGCCCTGATCGTCGGCCGACGGCTCGACATCCTCGCCTGGAATCGGATGGCACGGGCGCTGATGGGCGATTTCGCGGCCTGGGAGCCGCGTGAGCGGAACATGGCGCGGATGGTCTTCCTCGACCCGAACACCCGTGATCTGTACGTCGACTGGGAGTGCAAGGCCACCGAGGTGGTGAGCATGCTGCGGCTGTACGCGGGCTGCTACCCGGAGGACCCGGCGCTCCTTGAGCTGGTGGGTGAGCTGTCGGTACGGAGCGAAGACTTCCGCTCGCTGTGGGCCGCGCACACGGTCGCCGACAAGGGGCACGGCGCGAAGCGGCTACGGCATCCGCTGGTGGGCGAGATGACGCTGAAGTACGAGTCGCTGAAGGTCGCCGGCTCGGACCCGGACCTGGTACTCGTGACGTCCTACGCGGAGCCGGGGTCGGCGTCGGCGGACGCGCTGCGGCTGCTCGCACAGTGGGGCGCGGAGGAACCGGTCGTACGGTAGCCGCCCCTGCGGTACCCGCGGACGGAAACGGCAGCGGCCCTTGCGGTACGCGCAGACGGAACGGTTGCGGCCCCGCGGTACCCACCTACGGAAACGGCGGCCTCCTTCCATCGGAAGGGGCCGCCGTTCCCGTACGGGTGTGCCGGGTGGATCAGACCGCCGAGCCGGCCTTCCACGCCGACCAGCTCATGTTCCAGCCGTTGAGGCCGTTGCTGGGCGAGATCGTCTTGTCCTTGGAGTTCTTGACGATCACGACGTCGCCCACGATGGAGTGGTCGTAGAGCCAGGCGGCCATCTGGTTCGGGTCGCCGGCGCCCTTGACGTCGTTCAGGCCCACGCAGCCGTGGCTGGTGTTGGCGGAGCCGAAGATCGAGTCCGGGCCCCAGTAGTTGCCGTGGATGAACGTGCCCGAGGTGGACAGGCGCATGGCGTGCGGGACGTCCTTGATGTCGTACTCGCCCTTGCCGTCGTCGTCGGTGAAGCCGACGGTGGCGCCGTTCATCCGGGTCTCCTTGAACTTCTCGGAGATCACCATCTCACCGTTGTAGGTGGGGTTCTCCGGGGAGCCGGCCGAGATCGGGATGGTCTTGATCGTCTTGCCGTCCTGCTTGACCGTCATGGTCTTGGTGGCGACGTCGACGGTGGAGACCTGGTTGCGGCCGATCTTGAAGGTGACGGTCTTCTGCTGGACGCCGTAGACACCCTCGGCGCCCTCGACGCCGTCGAGGTTCAGCTTCAGCGTGACGGTCGAGCCCTCGGTCCAGTAGTCGTCGGGGCGGAAGTCGAGGCGCTGGGAGTTGAACCAGTGCCCGACGACCTCCTGGCCGCTGCTGGAGGTCACCGTGATGCCGCCCTGGACGGCCTTCTTGTCGGTGATCGCCTTGTTGAAGTTGATCGAGACCGGCATGCCGACGCCGACGGTGGAGCCGTCCTCGGGCGTGAAGCTGCCGATGAAGCTGTTGGCCTGGGAGACGGTGGTGAAGGAGGTGTTCTCGTGCGCCTCCAGGCCGTCCGCGTCCTTGGCCGTGGCGGCGATCTTGTAGACGGTGGCGCGCTTGAGCTGCCCGGTGGGCTTCCAGCTGAGCTTGTCGGCGGACATCTCGCCCTCGACGCTCGCGCCCTCCGCCGTGGTCATCGTCACTTCGGACAGCGTGCCGTTGGTGACGGTGACCTTGGCGTCGTTGTTGATCGACGCGTTGGCGGTGCCGTTCTTGGGCGAGATGGATATCTGGGCCTTCGACGTCTTCTGCGCCGCGGCCTCGTCGACCTGTGCCTGTGACTGCGCCGACGCGGAGCTGTCGGCGGCGCCACTCTTGTCACCGTCGCTGCACGCCGAGAGCACCAACACGCCGCCGAGCACCGCGGCGGCAGCCGCCAGGCTCTTGCGGCGCTTGCTGTCCGTCATCACACGCATCTCCATCGTCGCCGAATCCCTGCCAACACTCGTCAAAACATCCATGAGACCCTGCCCGGTTCCGTAACCGGAAGGTTTGTGGGGAACGCCACTGATCGACACGCGGCCGCGGAGCGTCCGGTTCCCGTACAGGCTCCCGTACGGGATTCCGTTCAGACCAGGTACCGGATTCCGAACAGCGGGAAGCCCCGGTACGGGACGCCCGTACCGGGGCTTCCAGGGGTGCCACGCCCTGCTAGACCCGTTCCGTGTCGTCCTCGTCCACCTCATCTTCCTCGTCGAGGTCCCACTCCTGGGCATCGGGGTCGTAGTCGACCTCCTCGCTGGTCCAGGAGGCCTGGACCAGCTCGATCCCGGGGACCTGCCTGACGAGGTCGAAGGGCTCGATGAGGTAGGCCAGCGCCTCCGCGCTGTCCTCGTGGACGGCGGAGCGGGCGTGCACGCGCTCGTCCTCGGGCATGAACTCGTCGGTGTCGATGCGGCCGACGGCCGCCTCGGTCAGCTCCTCGGGGCCGTCGATCTCCAGAACGACCTCGACGCGAAGCCGTACGTAACGTGATGTCTCGGAAGTGCTCATACGTGGGAGCGTAGAGCTCAGTGGGGTCTCGACTTTCCTGCGACCCGCAGTGTTCATTAGCATCGGCGCACCTACCAATTCGCGGTTTCCGCAAGGGGGATCGAATCTCTGTGTCCGTCGCTCGACGCCCGCTGCTGACCGCCACGGCGGCCGGGACGCTGCTGTTCGCGCTGTGGTTCGTCCCTTCCGCGAACGCCACCGACGATGAGCGGGTCACCTCGACCCAGCAGGAGCGCGAGGCGGGTGAGAAGCGCCTCGCCGAGACCGGCAGCCCGGACACGACGCCGTATCTGATCGGCGGGACGGGCTTCCTGGCCGTGGGAGCGGGATTCGTGACACTGGCGATGAGACGCGGCGGCCGGGTGCACTGAGCCGGTACGACGGAAGGGCCGCCTGAGCCGGTACGACGGAAACGGCGCCCGAGCCTGCACGACGGAAGGGCCGCCTCCCCCGCACATGGGGAGGCGGCCCTTCACGTTTCGGCCGACGCGGAGTCCCTACGCCAGCGGACCGGTGACCGGCTCCACGGCCGCGACGAGCTTGCCCTCGCGGACGAAGACGTCGGCCGCCTCCAGGTCGGGGGCGAGGAAGCGGTCCGGTCCCGGGCCCTCGACCCCGGCGGCGCGCAGGGCCTCGATGACGGCCTGCGAGGCGGGGGCGGGGGTCAGGCCGCGGCGGAGCTCGATGCCGCGGGTGGCGGCGTAGAGCTCGACGGCGATGATCCGGTTGAGGTTGCCGATCGCGGTGCGCAGCTTGCGTGCGGCGGACCAGCCCATGGAGACGTGGTCCTCCTGCATCGCGGAGGACGGGATGGAGTCGGCGGAGGCCGGGACGGCCAGCCGCTTCATCTCGCTGACCAGGGCGGCCTGGGTGTACTGGGCGATCATCAGGCCCGAGTCGACGCCGGCGTCGTCGGCGAGGAAGGGCGGCAGTCCGTGGGACCGGTTCTTGTCGAGGAGCCGGTCGGTGCGGCGCTCGGCGATGGAGCCGAGGTCGGCGGCGGCGATGGCGAGGAAGTCCAGGACGTACGCGACGGGGGCGCCGTGGAAGTTGCCGTTGGAGCGGACCTGGCCGTCGGCGAGCACCACGGGGTTGTCCACGGCGGAGGCGAGCTCGCGGTCGGCGACCAGGCGGGCGTGGGCCATGGTGTCGCGGCCGGCGCCGGCGACCTGCGGGGCGCAGCGCACGGAGTACGCGTCCTGGACGCGCGGGGCCTCCTCCTCCTGGAAGTGGCCGGTGAGCCCGGAGCCCTGGAGCACGGCGAGCATGTTGGCGGCGGAGGCGCCCTGGCCCGGGTGGGGGCGGATGGCGTGCAGCTCGGGCTCGAGGACCTTCTCGGTGCCGAGGAGGGCCTCGAGGGAGAGGGCCGCGGTGATGTCGGCGGACTTGTAGAGGGTGTCGAGGTCCGCGAGGGCCATGATCAGCATGCCGAGCATGCCGTCGGTGCCGTTGAGGAGGGCGAGGCCCTCCTTCTCGCGGAGCTCGACGGGCCGGATGCCGGCGGCGGCGAGGAGCTCGCCCGCGGGCTTCACGGTGCCGTCGGGGCCCTCGGCGTCGCCCTCGCCCATCAGGGCCAGGGCGCAGTGCGAGAGCGGCGCGAGGTCGCCGGAGCAGCCGAGGGAGCCGTACTCGTGGACGACCGGGGTGATGCCGGCGTTGAGGACGTCGGCCATGGTCTGCGCGACCTCGGGCCGGACGCCGGTGTGCCCGGAGGCGACGGTCTTGAGCCGCAGGAACATCAGCGCGCGCACCACCTCGCGCTCGACGCGCGGGCCCATGCCGGCGGCGTGCGAGCGGACGATGTTGCGCTGCAGCTGGGCACGGAGTTCCGGGCTGATGTGCCGGGTGGCGAGCGCGCCGAACCCGGTCGAGACGCCGTACACGGGCTCGGGCTTGGCGGCGAGCGCGTCGATGACGGCGCGGGCGTCCGCGAGGGCCTGTACGGCATCGGTCGAGAGCTCGACGTGGGCGCCGTGCCGGGCGACGTCGATGACGTCCTGGGGGGTGGTGCCGGACGTGCCAAGGACGACGGTGTGCATATCCATATTCAGAACCTTACGGACTGAAGACCAACATGTCACTAGTCATCCACCGGACGGGCCCTTACCCGACCCGGAACGATCACCGAGCGTTGATGTCGACCGGCAGCCTGCTGTGGCCCGCGAGCCTGGCCTCGGCCGGAGCCTCCTCGGGCAACCCGGTCACGACGGCGTAGACGGCGAGCCAGGTGCTGCCCATGGGCCGGGGCCCCGTCGCCTTGATCCGGTACCGGACGGTGCGCTCGGTGCCACGGGGCAATGCGGTTCCACCGACGGTCTGGTAGAGCACGGCGACATCGCCGGCGACCACGATGTCGGCCGCGCGCCAGCGGCCCGCGGCCGGGTCCCAGCGCTCGGCGCGCAGGCCCCAGTCGGCGGGGCCGCCCTCCTCCCAGGAGGGCTCCATGGCGAGCCCGACGGCAAGGCGTGCGTAGTCGCGACGGGTGTCGTTGCGCAGGGTGACGGCGAACTCCTGAGCGGCACCGCCTCCGCGTACGACGAGTCGGCCGCCCTTGGTGACGGGGGTGACGGTGACCTGGGCCCGTACGGGACGGGAGGGGGCGCTCGGCTTGAGCGAGGACCGGCTCACGCTGGGCGTGGGACTCGGCTCGGCGACGGCGGACGGGGACGCCGACGGAGCGGTGGTGGACGGTGTCACCGTGGGGGTGAGGGTGACACGCGGCGGCTCCGAAGCCTTCCGGCCGGCGCCGCCGTCCTTCTCCCCGCACGCCGCCAGCCCGACGACGAGCGCCGCCCCGACCACGACCACGACAGCGCGCCTCATGCCCCACCCCTTGTCCGCCCGGCACCACACCGAAAGCAGCAGATCGTCTCGCGGGACGCCCCCGGGAGTCCAAGGCCCCGGCGCACCTCGTTACACACCCGGGACGGGCCGGCCGCGTCACGCCTCCCGAAGCGGTCGTAGGCCTTCAGGCGCCCGGGCCCGGTGGAGGCAGCCTCCCCGACGCCGACGCCCAGAACGGCGACCGCTCTTCATGCAGCGGATCCCAACGCCGCATGTAAGCGCCGCTCACGTCCCCGACGGCCGCGGCTGCTCCGGCGGGACCGAGCTCTCGGCAACGGCCATCCACTGGTCCAGGTCGGCCTGGGTGAACTCGGTCCATGGCGGGATTTCGGGGAGTTGGCGGAGGAGGTCGTAGGCCTCGGAGATCTGGGGGCCGCGGAGGACCGGGCAGTGGCAGCCGGCGACGACCTCGGCGTTCAGGTGTTGGAAGTCGGTGACGACCGTCCCGAACTTCTGGGCGTCCAGCAGGGCGACCCAGGGGGAGACCAGGCGCCCGCCGAAGAACTGGCCGTCGCGGAATTCGGCCGGCGACATCGCCGCCGTTTCGGGCATGGGGGTCGGCACGTTCGTGGCGAAGGTGTCGACGGCCCACAGGACGTTGGTCTTCGGGTCGAAGAGGCCGCGGGTGGTGGGGTTGTCGTACAGGGGCGGTCGCTTGGCGACCAGGGTGCGGTCGCCCGCGTCGATCGTGTCGCCGTCGGTCATGAAGCGGCACCGGTTGATGGGAGTCTCCCACTCCTCGGCCATGCGGCCGATGGAGAACCATGTCGTCAGCAGGGTCGCGTTGGGGCATTCCGCGAGGACCGCCAGGAGGTTGCCGGCGTGGTCGCGGTCGTCGTGGGTGAGGAAGATCCACCGGACGTCCAGGGGATCCACGACGGACCAGGCGGCCTCCAGCCACTGGGAGCGCACTGCGGGTGCCCCGGTGTCCACGAGGACCGGTTCGGCTCCCCGGATCACCATCGAATTCATCGGGAAGTGGCCGACCGGCGGGGCCTCCAGGGCCCACGGGATGACGAACGTCTCCTCGGCGATCTTGTACGGCTGCAGAAGGTTGAACGTGTCCAGGGTTGTCATCGCTGCTCTCCCTAACGAGGAGTCGCCGCAGCGTCCATAAATCCAGTGCAGCCCCGTGCCGGGCCGACGTCAAACGCGGCACTCCTGACCGTCGGCTTCGGTGAGCAGACTGATCGCCCCCGCGGCCCCGCGAGGTGGCGGGGACAATGTGGCGTACGGCGGAGGCGGGCGCCGGCCGGGGTGCACTCATCGCATGAGTGTTGCCCGACGGCCCGCGGTCCTGCGGAGCGCCGTCCTCAGCGCCTGCCGGCGCGGACCCGCCGTACCCGCAAGCCGACTGCGGCGCCGACGAGCGCGATCCCGACCAGGCCGGCCGTGGTCCACCAGCCCGTACGGTCACCACCGCCGCCGGCCACGCCCAAGGAGGACGAGGGCGAGGACGGATCGGCCGGACGTGTCGCGGACGAGGACGGTGCGGCGGAGGACGGCGCCGGCGCGGAGGGGACCGGGGCGGGCACGGACGCGGAGGGGGTGACGGCGCCGGGCGGCACCGGGTCGACCACCGGAACGGCGATCTCCGCCTCCCCGTGGCCGAGGGCGGGGAACCCCACGTCGACGGTGACCTTCCAGGTACCGGGAGCGAGGCCTTCCGCGGTCATCCAGCCGGCGCGCGTGCCGGGGACGCGGACCAGTCGCCACGGCCCCATGGAGCGGGTCCGGTCGATGCTGGTCGCGTTCACCGTGGCGGCGACCGCCTCCTCGACGGCGTCCCCGTCGTTCTCCCAGGTGATCTCGGTCGTGATGTGGCCGTCCCGCTGCCCGGTCACCACCACCTTGACGGTATCGCCGTGGGCTCGTGCGGCGGACGGCATGGCCAGGGCCTGGGCGAAGAGCATGAGCAGGAAACCGAGGGCCGTGAAGGCGCGGAAAGCGTGGCGTGTACGCATCGTTGCGGTGCTCCTGGTGCGTGAGATGCGGTGGGGACGTGGTGCGGTGAGGACGTGGTGCGGTGAGGACGCACCACGGGGGAACCGGTGCGTCGGTGGACGGTCGCGCGCGGTCGCCGTCCACCGACGCCGGATCAGGTGACCGGGGCGCGGGCCCCGGTCCGACGGCCGATCAGGAGATCTTCTGGACCGTCCACGCCTGCGTCGCGAGGCCGTTCGCGAGCTGGAGGTCGAGCAGCCAGCTCCCGTAGTACGGGCGGTTGCTCACCGTCAGGGCGTAGGTGCCGCTCGGGTCGGTCACGGTGATCGCTCCGCCGCGGCTGGACACCTTCCACTTCTGCGTGGCGATGTCGCCGCAGGGCTGCTGGGCGATCCACATGCCCGCGGCGGGGGCGCCTCCCGTCTGCAGGCACTTGCTCGACACCGCGGAGCGGAGGCGAACGAGCCCGCCGCCGGCGTCGTCGAACAGCCACTGCTGCTGCGCATAGCCGTTGGCGCGCGCCCCGACGAGCACCGTGCCGTCGGCGGAGCGTCCGCCCCAGACCTCGGCGGCCATGCCGGTGCCCGAGTTGCCGAGGGTGTAGCGGGTGCCGGGGGTGGTCGTGCCGCCGCTCGCGTCGGCCGTACGGAAGGAGGTCTCCCTTCCGGCCCCGCTGTCACGGCCGGACCCGTCGCGGACCGAGACGGCGACCTTGTACGCGGTGCCGGGCCGGAGGTTGTAGATGCGCAGCGACTGCGACTGGACCCAGGTCAGGTGCTTGCCGTCCAGCAAGACCTGGTACCAGACGGCGCCGTCGACCTTGGGCCAGCTCACGACGGCGGCCGTGGACTGTATCTGGCCGGCCGTCACCGCCGGGCCGCCGGTCGGCTTCGTGGGCGTCGGGGTCGGTGTGGGCGTCGGGCTGGGGCCCGGGTCGGGGGTTGTGCCGCCCCCGGAACGCATCAGGAACTGGTTGTCGGCGACGTTCCAGTGTGTGGCCAGGTAGCTGCCGGCCCTGGGGTTGGTGTGGAAGTAGTCGTCGTGATTGCAGTCCAGGATGTTCTCGGCCGCCTGGTTGGAGCACACGTACCGCATCGTGGGGTAGTACGGGGTGTCCGAGTAGCACATGACGTCGTACTCGTCCGTGCAGTGTGCGCCGCGACTGGTGTTGGGGGCGCTGTTGTTGACCGCGCCGAGGTTGTGGCCCAGTTCGTGCGCCGCGGTGTGACCGCCCCAGCAACCGGCATCGGTGCGTCCGTAGGAAGGGCCGAAGTTGCTCTGATTGTTCTGGCCCGGTCGTTCGTCACCGGCGAACGTGCCTATGCCGCAGTAGACCTTGGTGTCCGCGAAGATCATGTACTTGCGGTCGCGCCGGTCGAGGCCCTTGCCGGCGAGCGCCCTGTTGGTCGCGCTGAACTCGGAGAGCGCGGACGACGGGAGCTCGATGTTGAGCACGGTCGGCGTGCAGTCCGCCGCGGTCACGTAGCGGATATGGCGCACACCGCCGGTTTCCTTGGCGCTGGCCGAGTAGATGAGGTCGGCGTCGGCGGCCCACTTGCGGAACGAGGCGACGTATTCGGCGTACCGGTCGCGGTCGGGTCCGTGCACGTACACGACCTGCACACGGTTGCCGGTGCTTCCGTCTCCGTCGCACTGAACGGTCTGGCCCGCGGGGCCTGCGGCGACGGCCTGGCTGCCGGACGAGGCCGCCGGCTTCGGGGCCGCGGCGGCCGCGGTCCTGGCGCTGCCGGCGTCGGCGGCGGGCGCATCCTGGGGGCGCCCGGCGCCCTCCGTGGCGCCCGATGCAGGCTTGGCCGGGTCGGCCGCGGGGGCCTTGCCGGTGACTACGGGGGCTACGTCCGCCTTGATGTCCACGCCCTTGGGCGGGGCGTCGGGCCCGTGGGTGCACAGCCCCGCCTCGGTGCGGTAGACGCCTGTGCAGCGGTCACTCTTGTCAGCCGCCTTGAGGCCGTCGTAGACCATGCCACGCGCGGCGTCGTTGGCGGGCACGTCGACGATGGGCTCCGGCTCCTCGTCCTTGGCCGGGGCGGCGGCCGGCGCGAGGGTGTCCGTGGTGGATCCGGCCTGTGCGGATGCCTCTGCCCGGGCGGATGTTCCGGCCTGAGCGTCGTCCCCCATTCCGGAGTAGGCGATGCCTCCGGCGATCACCGCCGCCGATGCGATGGCGGCGGTGACGAGTATCAACCCCCTTGGCTTGCGCCGATGTTCACGTCTTCTGCGATGTCTAGTCATGCGCACCTCAAATCCTTGGTCGGAGGAGTGGGTGCGCGAAGCCTGCCAGACGCGTGCGGTGGAGAATTCGGGCAAACGGGAATGGCCGCCGAGATATCCGACTGTTACCTTTGCTGCAAGATTTGATGAACAGTCAATTATGTTGCATGTGAGCGCAGTTGAAGCGAGGGACTCCAATGGCCCAGACCTTTTCAAGGGATCTCGTTATCGAATCGAGATAGACGAGGGGGCCTATTGACGGCAATTCAGTAAAGATTTCATCCAATTACTACCTCGTGAATTCCTCCCGTCACAAGCCGTGAGGAATCACCCGCACGCCACGCAACTGCTCCATCACAAGGAGGTGTTCGGAGACCGCCGCCCAAGACGGGGAGCCCACCGCCGGGCTCGGCGGTGCGGTCTCAAGCAGCGACCCCGGCCGACGGCGGCGGGCCGAGAACCGCGTGCGGACCGGGGAGCGTGAAGGGTCAGACGGTGCGGGCGCGCACGAACGCAGTGAAAGCGGCCCAGACGGCGGGCGCGACGGCCAGCTCGCCTTGGGTGTGGTCCTTACTGTCCCGGACGCGGACGATGCGGGGGGCGTCGCCTTCTGGGTCCACGAACCCATTTCGTCCCCGGCCTCAGTTCTCGTGCCTCCTCAGTGCTTCACGGATGGCCTCGTGGGATTCATCGACGCCGAGGGCGTCAGCGTGCAGACGATCGTAGATCCTCTGGAAACGGTCGGCCTCACTCATTTCGATCATGTAGCGGCCGGTGCCGAACCCTTCGGTGTAGGCCGTGCGTTCGCCCGACGGCAATGTGAGCAGGCTGATCGATCCATGGGCGGCGACACGCTCACTGCGCAGGACCTGGACGTTAATGAAGGGCCTCTCCGTGGCTTCGAGTAGACGCTCGATCTGCCCCCGCATCACCTGCTTGGACCCCATCACCCTCATGAGTGCGGACTCCTCCAGCACTAGCCAGTACCAGGGTGGGCAGGCGCCGTCGAACACGGCTTGCCGTTCGACACGTCGTCGCAGAACAGCATCGATGTCCACACCGCCGTCAGGGCGTAGTAGCCGCACGATAGCTCGTGTGTAGTCGGGCGTCTGGAGGAGACCCGGGACAACAAGCGAGAACTCGTGGATGGTCCGCGCCCGGTCTTGGTCCCTGAGGAACCCTTGCGCGTAGTCGTCAAGAGCCACCCGGTCTCGGATCTTCAGCAAGTTCACCAGCGACCCGCCCAGCTCCAGCACCTGGTCGAGCTGGCGCCCGAGTGCGAGGTCCGGCGGATCCCCGTTCTCGATCTCCGAGATCCGCGTGGTGCTGCTGAAGACCTTGGTGGCCAGATCGGCCTGGCGCCACCCGCGGCGCTTCCGCGCGTCCCGGACCATGTCGGCGATGAAGCTCTCGAGGCTCTCGCTCGGGTCGATCTCGTTCTCGGCCGGCATATGCCTCGTTTCCCGATCCCGTTCGGAAACCCAACTGCTGGTGAGCGTAGGGCTGTCGGCGCGATCGTGGAGGCGTCCCGGAGGAGATCCACCAGAAAGAGAGCCCTCCATGAGCACGTCCATGCACGCGCCCCCGATCCGCCCCGTCTCCGAGCCCGAGGCCGCGCAGGTGTTCCGTGACCTCAAGGCCGCGATGGAGGCGGCCGGCCTCCCCTCCACCGGCCTTTACCGCGACGTCAGGCGTGGCACGGGCACGGATGTCCACCTGTACGGCCTCGGCACCGTCACCCTGAGCGGCGCCAAGAAGCTGACCGCCGTCCTTCACGCGGCACGGTGGGAACGATGACGTACCGGAGAGGCGATGTGGTGACGGACGCGACCAGGGCCCTGACGGGCCAAGTCCGCGACGTGAACGGAACCGCACTGACGCTGGCCCGACCCAGCGGGCACGTGTGGCAGGCCACGGTCGAGCACTGCTGGACGGCGAGCCCGGAGGAGCGCGCGAGCATGACCCCGCGCGGGGCCGTACGCATCATCAGCACGTCGCTCGCCCCGCGTTCGGGAGCGAAGTAGCCGCGTGGAGGCGAGCCCCACGGGCCTCGCCTCCACGCGGTCAACCGAGTCAGGTCTGGGGCGAGTTGGCTCCCGAGCGCGACGCACACGTTCGGGGCATATTCACTCAACGCGTCGGCATCGCTACTTTCCGTGCGGTACGGTCGCCCCAACAACTCGGCCCCCGCGACGGCTGCAACCGTCGGCGAGGGCCTGAACCACCAGTGGAAGGCAACAACTCCCACCGTGATCTACCGCAACTTTATCGCGCCCCCGCGCGCCTTCACCCAGCTCTCCCACGAGCTGATCCGGCATCCGCGTCTCAGCTCCGACGCCGTTCGCCTCCTCACCTGGCAACTCTCCCTCCCCCAGGGCGCCAGGGAATCCCTCTCCCGAACCGCCGAACGTGCCCGGATCGGGTCAACGGCCTTCGCCCGCGCCAAACGACAGCTCAAGGACGAGGGCTTCGTCCACGAGCGGCGCGTCCAGGCACCCGGCGGCCTATGGGTCACCCAACAGCTCGTCTCCAGCGTGCCGTTGAGCGCAGGAGAGGCCACCAAGATCCTCGCCGGGATGCCCGTACGGACCAGCACGGAACGGGTGTCGCCGCAGGTGGCACCGAGTCCCGGGATTCCGGCCGCCGGTGAACCGACCGCCCCGTCGACCGACGGTCATCCAAAGAAACACCCGGAGGAAGACACCTCCAACCCTCCGCCCGAGCTCGAGCCCGAATCCGAGCCTGAATCCGCCGACGACGCCCCCGAAGAGGCCCGCGCCGCCGTCGCCGCCTTCCCCCTCCTCTCGCCCGCCCTGCGGCACATCCCACCCGGAATGCGCGACGAGTTGGCCCACCTCACCGCCCGCTGGCTCGCCGCCGGGCACACCTCCGCCGACGTCCACGAGCACGTCCTGCGCGGCCTCCCCGGCGCGAACACACCCGTCCACCGCCCAGGCGGCCTCCTGCGCCACCTGCTCCGCGACGTTCCACCCCTCGTCCCCGCGCAGGCCGTCCGCACCGGCCCCCGCCTCTCCCCACGCCTCGCCGGGACACGGGAGTGCGAGGGCGACCACGTCCAGCCGATGCTGTTCCGCCCACTCGCAGACGATACCCACTGCGCCGCCTGCGACAGGCACACGCCGAGTCCGCTTCGTACGCTCACGCCCGGATGAAGAAGGGCGGGTTGATCAGGCCGGCCGTCCCGAACTCCGCGAACGACTCGTCGGCCAATAGCCTGTATGTGAGTTCACTCATGGAGATGTCGTAGCGCCGCCACACCCCCGCCTCTGGGCGGAGCAGAACGGGCCAGGTCTCGGGCGCCACCGAGGGATCAGCGAGGCAAGCGAACATCTCCCGCGACTGACCCACCTTCCACTGGAGGACGCCGCCGCCCTTCCCTCCCGGCCGGTACATGCCGTACGGGAGGTAACTGTCGAGAACCACCGGGTGCCGCTCGACGATGCGCAGGTTCGCCTCCTGCGAGTCGGCCAAGCTCAGAGCACTCTCTTCGGGCCAGCATCGCGCATCTGCCGGCGTCGGCAGCCGATCGCAGGGCCGACTCGTGCGCCCTCCCGACACATCACGCCGCCGTGACCTGCGCATCCAACAGATCACCTCGACTTTGCAGTCGCACTGCAGAGCGGGACAGCTCGGGCCAGGTGAATTCAGTAGCCGACTTCGAGCTCACGGCGTTTCGAAGTACCCGTACGCCTCAAGCCGCTCCGCGGCGCCGCCGGGTCGCCATTCGCCGGTGCCGGGCTGGAAGGCGATGGGCACATCCTCCTCGGCTTCCGAGAGGAAGTGCATCTCGACCGTATCCCAAACGTATGTGTGCAGGAACGCTGCGAAGCCACCGTCGAAGTACGCAAAATCGGTGCTGCGGCTGGGCCGCCCAGCGATCGTCCAGCGATCGGGGTCGTCCGAGGAGGTCACCCAGTAGAGCGCGTCACCGCCTGTGGTGTAGGCCCAAGGCAGCCACCCGCCGGACTCGGGGAACAGCGGCACTCGCGGAGACCGCTTGAACTGCTGGGCGCGCCGTCGCGCCGCCTCATGTTCGCCGGCGAGGCGTGCGGCCAGCTCCTGGACACTGTTCTCGACACCCGGCACACAGATGTAGAGGTAATACTCGAAACAGCCGGGGCCGAACCAGTAGACGTACTCCTTGTAGTCAGCCGGGAGCCGGGTTCCGATCGCCGTCTCCGCACGGTCCCAGTCCACGAGGTAGCGGCGCGGGGCGGAGAGCCCAGCGTCGGCGGCGAGCTGTTCGATGCTCACGGTGTCAGTCCATTCATCGGTGGGAGTCCGTCCGGCGTGTTGTGGACCGTCCATTGGCCGTAGAAACCTTGGTTCCCAAGAGCGTAGAGCTCGATCGAATCCGGCATCGGATTGCTGCCGTCGTACTGCGGGACAGAGACGTAGAAGATGCGCTCGCCGCCGTCAAGCCGCCTGCGCACAATGCCCTCGTACTCAGCCATCACCTCAGAATTCGCGGTGTTGTACATCTTGACCAGGTTGCGCCGGTCACGGCCGTTACCACCGAGCTGTCTGCCGAGGAGATGGCCACGTGCGAAGCCGATCTCGCCGTCCAAGTACTGCCAACCGGCCGGGTTGGTGTTAGGGGTACCTCGGCCCCGTGCCGTGTCACTGCCCATGATCTCAGTCTGCTTGTCCGGGTTCGCCTCACGGCCACGGCCGCGGTAGTCGACGCTCTCGGCGGTCAAGCAGGCCGTGACTCCGGTGGCGCGGCCCTGGGGGTCAAGGGGATGGTAGTACGCCCAGTTGCCCTGCCCCTTCATGCAGTCGCGGGACTGGTCGTTCCACGCGCCCACGAAGTTCTTGAACTCCTCCGCGCGCATGGCGTCGTCCTGGAACGTCGGGAAGAACCTGAAGTACTTCTTCAGTTGTTTAGCCGTGAGTTCCAGGTCCTTGAGCGACCGTGTATACGCGTCATCGACGAACTGGTCGTGCTCAGAGTCCGTCGTGGCCGTCGCCGCAGGGCGGGCGTGCTCCTTGGCCAAGACCGTGGCGAGGATCTCTTCCCATGGCGGTGGGGGTGGCGGGGGCGGCGGGCCCTTCGGAATGCAGTACCAGCCGCAGGGCCCGGTTCCGGTTCCGGTGCCACCACCGCCTCCGCCTCCGCCACCGCGCGAGCCACCTTCGTAGACCGGGCTGATGACCCTGCCTCGGTCGGAGCCGCTGCCGTCGCCGGGATCCGGATCCCCGTACCACGGCTCCATCTCGACGTAGGTCGACTCCTTTGGACGGCGCAACCACTCGGCAAAGTCGTAGGCGGAGGTCACCACAGAAACGACAGGGAATCGCCTGATACCGAACTTGATGACACTGCGCGGGTTGTTCTTTACATACCTGACCCCAGCGTTCGCATGGCGCTCCAGCTCTCTGATGCCGTCATCGATGTACTTCGGCGTACACACCCCGAAGAGGCAGACGCTGTGCCCGCTGGGGTCGGTGTTCAGCAGCGGGCTGCCGTTGCCGTAGGTGTAGCGGTTCGCCTGGATCGATGGGACCGGGTTCAGGGTCCACGAATCCCGCGAGGAGAAGCCGCCGTTGGCCGGGTCGTACCAGCGGGCATGCATGTTGACCTGGCCCGTGGACGGGTCGGTGTACTCGCCCTGGTAGCCCAGCGCGCCGGCGGCGCCCGTCCGGGCCGTGACCTCGCCGAACGGGGAGTAGCCCGTCGAGTTGCCCAGCGCGCCCGTGGCCGGGTCGAACGAGCCCGTCACATCACCGTGCAGGTTCGACAGGACCGCCGCCGCCCCCGTGCCGTCGCCGTTGGCCGTGGACAGGGCCTCACCCGACGAGTCCCGGAAGACCAACTGACCGCCGCCGGCCACCAGGTTGTTGGTCTGGTCGGCGTAGCCCAGGGTGTCCGTACCCCGCTTCACCAGGCGGCCCAGCGCGTCGTACCCGTACGCCGTTCCGTCGGCGGAGACCATCCGGCCGTGGGCGTCGAAGGCCGAGGAGTGCGAACCGCCCGGACCGCTACTGCCGGTGCGGGTCCCCCGCGCCGAGTAGGTGTACGTCACATCCCCGGCCGACAACAGCCGGTTGCGCTCGTCGTACACCGCCGTCACAGCACCCGCGCCCGTACGGTTGCCCGCCGCGTCCCACGCGTAGTCCGTGACTGAGCCGTCGGCCGCCGTCCAGCTCGTCAAGCGTCCCGTCCAGTCGTAGCCGTACGACTGGGTTCCCGATCCCGCCGTGCCT
This sequence comes from Streptomyces sp. NPDC056222, assembly GCF_042264065.1. Lineage (NCBI taxonomy): Bacteria > Bacillati > Actinomycetota > Actinomycetes > Kitasatosporales > Streptomycetaceae > Streptomyces > Streptomyces sp. NPDC056222. The sequence goes on from NZ_JBHJTL010000013.1 coordinate 38,317, forward strand.
GCGGTCGTCCTGCCCGTCAGCTGGGACGCCTCGTCGTAGCTGTAGGCGGACGAGGCCGTCGTCGTGCCACCCGGCGCTTTCAGAGTGTCCGAGGACAGCCGGTCGAGGATGTCGTAGGCGAGGGTCCGTGAGGCCCCCGTGCCGCCGTAGGCGATCGACGTCAGCCGGGAGGTGGCGTCGTAGCCGTACGTCCGCGTCGCCTGGGTCAGCGGGTCGACGGCCGACTTCAACCGGCCCGCCATGTCGTACACGAAGGTGGCCTGACCCGCCGCGTCGGTGCGGCCGGTCAGTCTGCCCTCCTCGTCGTAGGCGAAAGTCGCCGTGCCGGAGGGACCGTCCGATGACAGTAGGTTGCCGCGGTCGTCGTAGCCGAACGTGTCCGTACCGCCTGGCGCACTCGCCGACACGAGTCGGCCCACCGGGTCGTACCCGAAGGTGTCCGGGGTCGTAGGGGCTTCGGCGCCCGCGCCGGTGACCTGAGTGATGCGGTCAAGCGCGTCGAAGGTGCGGTCCTGGGTCACACTCCCCGGCTGGATCTCCTTGACCGGCCGGCCGGCCGCGTCGTAGACCGTGGTCCAGGTGCGGTCCGCCGCGTCCGGATGGGCGGTGGTGGAGGGCTCCACCACGGATTCCAGCAGGCCGTGGCTGGTGAAGTCGTACCAGGTGGTGTGCGAGCGGCCGTCCGTCAGGCGCGTGCGGTTGCCCGCCGCGTCATAGCCGTACGTCGTCGTGAGGGAAGCGGTGGCGTCGACCGGTTCGACGAGCTTGGTGAGACGGCCCATCGCGTCGAAGGTCTGCTTGACCGTGTGGCCCAGCGCGTCGGTGACCTCGATCGGGTTGCCGTCCGCGTCGTACGTGGAACCTCGGGTGCGCAGGACCGTTCCTGCGGCGTCCTCGTCCGTGACTGCGGTGGTACGGCCCGCCAGGTCGTAGGTGGTGCGGGTGGTCCGGCCCTGAGCGGTCGTCACCGACGTCGGCCGGCCGGTCGGGCCGTACGACAGTACGGTCTTAGCGCCCGCCGGGTCCGTGATGGAGGTCGGCTGCCCCCCCACGTTGTAGATGCCGGACGTGGTCAGGCCCGTCGGAGTCGTCGTCGACAGCACGTTGCCGGTGTCGTCGTAGGTCCGCTTCGTGGTGAACGCGCCCGGCGCCGGGCGTCGCTCGATCACCGTCGACGTCACCGCGCGGCCGAGGTCGTCGTAGGTGGCCTCGGTGCGGGCTCCGGTCGGGTCGGTGGCGGACAGCTGCTCGCCCAGCAGGTCATAGGTGAAGGTGGAGACCGGCGCGGACGCGGTGACCGTCGGGGCCGGCCGCGTCACCTTGGCAAGGTTGCCGAGCTGGTCGTAGACGAACGTGCTGGTCTTGCCGAGTGGGTCGGTCTCGCTCGCCAGGTTGCCCGCCGCGTCATAGGCGCGGGTGACCTTCGGCGTCAGCGGTGTCGTGGCGCCCGGCGGGGTGTAGTCCGGCAGGGTCGTGTCGACCTCGCGACCCAGGCCGTCGAACACCGTGTGCACGACCTCGCCGTTCGGGCCACGGGCGTCGGTCGCCTGGCCGAAGGTGTCGTAGCCGACGGTCGTGGTCGGGCGTGCCGTGGCAGCGGCGGACTGCCGGGTTTCGACGACCACGGACGGCGAGCGAGTCTCGACCAGGCGTCCGAGCTCGTCGTAGACGTGGTCGGTGGTGTACGCCACCGGGTCGGCGCCCGTCGCGTTGCCGCGCGGCGAGGTCTCCGACAGGGTCAGGCCCCGGTCGTCGACCACCCGTGTGGTGACGAGGTCGTCGGGGCCGTTCTCAACCGTCAGCCGGGTGGCTGCCCCGGTGATGCCGCGCGCGTAGGTGATCTTCTCGGTGCGGGTGCCACCCGCGCCGGTGTGGGTCTCCGTGAGCGCCGCGCCGCCCGCGTCGTAGGTGTAGGCGGTGCGCCGTCGGCGCTCTCGACACCGACGGCAACGGACGCGTCGAGCCGCTGGTCGGTGCTCCCGGCAACGCGGCGGGGACCGTCACGATCCTCAAGGTGAAGCCCGGGACGCTGGAATCCGCGACCGCCCTCGCGGAGAGCAGCTTCGGTTGGGCAGCGGGCGACGACGGCGATGCGTACGGAATCGCGCTGCCTCGCTGAACGGGAGGTATCGGCCACCCTCGACCGTGCGCACGGCCATCCGCACGAACGCGGACCGCGGCGCCCAGCAGGTGCCGGGTTCAGCGCCCTGGCGCTGCGTCCGGCCCCTGGTCCTCCGCAGGAGCGGGCGGCGCGTCCCGGAAGCGCCTGCGGTCCCTTGCTCCTGGAGGGGCGTCCGCGAGGGGGATGACCGTGCCGTCGCGGCCCGCCACGACCGGTTTCGCCGAGCGCGCCGCCTTCGCCTGGTACTGGGCCGCGTCCGCGAGGCGGAAGAGGCGGCGGGCGGACTTCAGGGGGCCGATGGGGTCGCCCGTCGATGCCACCCCGCACGCGACGCCCTCGCCGAGTTCCAGCTCCCCGGCCCGTACGCACAGCTCGTCCGCGACCGCCACCACCTCGTCGGACGTCGGACCCACCGAGAGCAGGCAGAACTCGTCGCCGCCCAGGCGCGCCGACAGTGCGCCGGGCAGCATCGCGCCGCACCGGGAGAGCACCGAGCCGAACCGCTCCAGCAGGCGGTCGCCGACCGCGTGTCCGTGGGTGTCGTTCACGCGCTTCAGGCCGTTCAGGTCGCAGACCACCAGGCTCACCACGGAGCCGTCCGTGCGGTAGCGCTCGATCGCCTCGTCGAGCCGGGTGTCGACGGCGCGGCGGTTGGCGAGGCCGGTCAGCGGGTCGGTGAAGGCCAGCTTCCGTACCTCCTCCAGACGCTCCGCCTGGGCGATGCCCGCCGCCACCACGGCCGCGAGCACCGCCGCGAAGTCCGCGTCGTCGCGGTCGAAGACCGGCGCCCCGGCAGGACGCGCCACATACAGCTCGCCCCAGGCCCGGCCGTGCAGCACGATCGGCGCGACCACGCAGCAGCCGCGGCCGCGCTTGCGCAGCCCGGTGACGCGGCCGGTCGGGATGCGGTCGCCGGCGGTCTCCACCCAGGCGTCGGGCTCGCCGCCGCCCGCCCACTGCGCGTGCAGGAACTCGGTAATCTCCGGGAACTGGTGGACGGGGTAGGTCTCGGCGTCGGGGAACTCCTCCTCCCCGACGGCCCGCTCCCCGGCGTTCACCAGCACCTTCAGCCGGCCGCGATCCCGCTCCCAGACGGACAGTGCGGCGAAGTGCCCGCCGAGCGCGTCGCGGGCACCGAGCGCCGCCGCCCGCCAGAACTCGCGCGGAGTGTGCGCCGCCGCCATCGCCTGCGCCAGCGCCACCACGGCCCGCAGCCGCACGTCCTCTCCCATTCCTCCAGCTTAGGGACGATTCGTCTGTTTTTACTGGTGAGGCGTCACAGAAAGTTACATTACGAACATTTGCGACATTTCCCACCCGTTCGGCGGTTACTCACACGGCTCGCGGTCGATCACTCACCCGGCCACGCGGGCTTCCGCTTCTCGTTGAAGGCCGCCACACCCTCCGCCCGGTCCCCGGAGAACGCGACGGACCGCCATGCCGCGTCCTCGACCTCCAGGCCGGCCCGCAGGTCGAGGCCCTGTCCGAGCCGCATCGCACGCTTCGCGGCGCGCAGTCCGACCGGGGAGTTCGCCGCGATCCGTCCGGCCAGCTCCATGGCGGCCGTACGCGCGTCCTCCTCCAGCAGGTCCACGAGCCCCAGCTCGCGCGCCTCGGCGGCCTCGACCCGCCGCGCGGTGAAGACCAGCTCGGCCGCGCGGGCCGCACCCACCCGGCGCGGGAGCAGCTGCGTACCGCCGCCGCCAGGGATCACGCCCACCGACACCTCCGGCAGCCCGACCACGGCCGTCGCGTCGGCCACGATCACATCGCAGGCCAGCGCCAGCTCGAAGCCGCCGCCGAGCGCGTAGCCGTGCACCGCGGCGACGGTCGGCATCGGCAGCTCCAGGACGCCGGTGTACGCACCGCGGGCGGTCGGGCGCTGGCGGACGAGCTCGGCGTCGGTGAAGGAGTTGCGCTCCTTGAGGTCGGCGCCGACACAGAAGGCCCGGTCGTTGGAGGAGGTCAGCACCGTGACCCGTACCGAGGCGTCGTCGGCGAGCGCCGCGCACGCCGCCCCGATGGAGCGGGCCATCTCCGAGGAGACGGCGTTCATCGCCTTGGGCCGGTCGAGGACGAGCTCGGCGACGTACTCGTGCCTACGAACGGCGACGAACTCACCAAAACGCTGCTCGGACTGCTCGGACATGACCGCACCCTCCCGGTTAACGCATGTTAACGACTGTTCACCGGGATCCTAGGTGGGGCGGCGGGTCAGGTGCCAGGGCTCCACGACACCGAGGCCACGGACCGGGCGCTGCCACATCGGCTGGAGCGCGAAACGGTACGTCGGAGGCTCCTCGCCCTCCTTCTCGGCGCGGGCCGCCTCCTCGGCCGCCTGCGTCTCCGAGACCGGCGCGTCGCCGGTCCGGGTCAGCTCCTCGGCGAGTGCCCCGTCGACCAGGACGGTGTCCTTGGGGGCTATCGAGGTGAGCCGGCTCGCGAGGTTCACCGTCGTACCGAAGACGTCGCCCATGCGGGTCGTCACCGTGCCGAAGGCGATGCCCACCCGGAGCGCCGGCATGGTCTCGTCGTGGCTGAGCGTATCGATCAGCCGCAGCGCGATCTCGGCGGCCGTGCCCGCGTCGTCGGCCGCGTACAGGACCTCGTCGCCGAGGGTCTTGATGAGCCGGCCGCCGTGCGCGGCGACCAGGTCGGCGCAGGTCGTCTCGAAGGCCTCGACCAGTTCGCCGAGCTCCTCCTCCTCCAGGCGGCGGGTCAGCCGGGTGAAGCCGACCAGGTCCGCGAAGCCGACCGCGAGGCGCCGGTCGACCATCTCCTCGTCGTCGGCGGCCTGCACGAGGACGCGGCCGGTGGCGGCGGCGAGCTGGCGGCGCCAGACGTAGATCAGGAACTCCTCCAGCTCGGGCAGGAGCAGCTCGACCAGGGGGTACGTGACCTCCGTACGGGTCATGCCGGGCTCGGGCGGCTCGGTGAGGCCCTCCAGGAACGAGTCGATCTGCCACTCGGCCAGCCGGGCGGTCGTCTGCCCCGTGGACCGGGCGACCTGCACGGCCATCGGCTCGCTGAGCAGGCCCGCCTCGACGAGACCGGCGAGCCGGCGCAGGGCGAGGACGTCGGCCTCGGTGAGCGCCTTGGCCTGACCGATGTCGGCGAAGCCCATGGCGCGCCAGAAGCGGGAGGCCAGCTCCATCGAGACGCCGGCGGTGCGGGCGGCCTGGAAGGGGGTGTAGCGGCGGTCGGCACCGAGGATGAGCTGTTCGAGGCGGATGGCGAGCGGGTCGTCCGTCGGCTCGGCCGTGTGGTCGACCACATGGTGAGGGGTCGGGTACGCCGGTGGCTCGGCCTCGCCGCCGTTGTGCGCGTCGTCGACGGTCACCGGCCGCCTCCTGCCCGTTCCCTGCCCACTGCCCTGCCGATCTGTCGCCTGGATCGCGCTCCACGATACGACAGGTGTGTGCCAGCTCACGCCGTAACGTCCACCTCACCGTGTTTAGGGCGCCCGTTCCTCCACCGGCTGAACGGGCACCCACGGCGTCAGGTGCTCAGTCCTCCGCGCGGAGGTGGACGATGTCGCCCGCCGCGACCGCTTCCGTGCCGCCGCCCTCCGTGGCCACCACGAGGCGGCCGTCGCCGTCCAGCGCGACCGCGTCGCCCTCCAGCATCCGCTCGCCCGGCAGGTCGGCCCGGACGCGGCGGCCGAGGGTCGCGCAGCCCGCGGTGTACGCCTCCTGGAGGCCGGAGGCGGCGGGGTCGCCGTCCGCCCGCACCCACTCTCCGTACCAGTGCTCCAGGGACCGCAGGACCGACCGGAGCAGGGTGTCCCGGTCCGTCGAGATCGCGTTCGCGAGGAGCAGCGAGCCGGCCGCCGGGACGGGGAGCTCGTCCTCACGCAGGGTGACGTTGATGCCGAGCCCGACCACGATGGCGTCCTCGCCCGCCCGCTCGGCGAGGATGCCGCCGGTCTTCCGCTCCTCGCCGCCGACCGAAACCAGCAGGTCGTTCGGCCACTTGAGGGAAAGGTCCACCCCGGCGGACTTCGAGAGCCCGGTCACCGCCGCCACTCCGGTGAGCAGCGGCAGCCAGCCCCACCGGTGCACCGGCACGTCGGGCTTGAGCAGGACGGAGAGGAAGATCCCGGACCGGGCGGGCGCGATCCAGCTGCGGTCGAGGCGACCGCGGCCCTCGGTCTGTTCCTCGGCGACGATCACGGCCCCTTCGGGCAGCTCGTCGGCGCGGGCGGCGAGGTCGGAGTTGGTGGAGCCGGTGGTGGTGACCACGTCGAGCGAGGTCCACAGACCGTCGGGGAGCACGAGAGCACGGCGCAGCGAGGCGGCGTTGAGCGGGGGCCGGTCCAGGTCGGACCAGGGCCCTCCTGAGCCATGAGAGGACGTCATGCAAGCCAGACTAGGTGTGGCAAAGACCGCAGTGCCGAACCGTATGGGCGTCGATACCCTACGGATCAGTAGCCGAGCATTAGCCCATTCGTAGCCAACGAACCCCCGTGACCAGGCAGGGAGCCGCATCCCGATGTCCGAGTCGGTAGAGCCGCAAGAGATCGACATTCACACGACCGCGGGCAAGATCGCGGATCTGCAGCGCCGTATTGACGAGGCGACCCACGCCGGTTCCGAGCGTGCTGTGGAGAAGCAGCACGCGAAGGGCAAGCTGACCGCGCGGGAGCGCATCGAGCTGCTGCTCGACGAGGGCTCCTTCGTGGAGCTCGACGAGCTGGCCCGGCACCGGTCGACCAACTTCGGCCTGGAGAAGACCCGGCCCTACGGCGACGGCGTGGTCACCGGCTACGGCACCGTCGACGGGCGCCCGGTCGCCGTGTTCTCGCAGGACTTCACGGTCTTCGGCGGAGCCCTCGGCGAGGTCTTCGGCCAGAAGATCATGAAGGTGATGGACTTCGCCCTGAAGACCGGCTGCCCGGTCGTCGGCATCAACGACTCCGGCGGCGCCCGCATCCAGGAGGGCGTCATGGCCCTCGGCATGTACGGCGAGATCTTCCGCCGCAACACCCACGCCTCGGGCGTGATCCCGCAGATCTCCCTGGTCGTCGGCCCCTGCGCGGGCGGCGCGGTCTACTCGCCCGCGATCACCGACTTCACGGTGATGGTGGACCAGACCTCGCACATGTTCATCACCGGCCCGGACGTCATCAAGACGGTCACCGGTGAGGACGTCGGCTTCGAGGAGCTGGGCGGCGCCCGGACGCACAACACCACCTCCGGTGTCGCGCACCACATGGCGGGCGACGAGAAGGACGCGATCGAGTACGTCAAGTCCCTGCTGTCGTACCTCCCGTCGAACAACCTTTCCGAGCCGCCGGCCTTCCCCGAGGTCGCCGAGACGGAGGTGAACGACGAGGACCGCGAGCTGGACGTCCTGATCCCGGACTCCGCGAACCAGCCGTACGACATGCACACCGTCATCGAGCACATCGTCGACGACGGCGAGTTCCTGGAGACCCAGGCGCTGTTCGCGCCGAACATCCTGACCGGCTTCGGCCGGGTCGAGGGCTTCCCGGTCGGCATCGTCGCCAACCAGCCGATGCAGTTCGCCGGCTGCCTGGACATCAACGCCTCCGAGAAGGCGGCGCGCTTCGTCCGCACCTGCGACGCCTTCAACATCCCGGTCATCACCTTCGTCGACGTGCCGGGCTTCCTGCCCGGTGTGGACCAGGAGTACGGCGGCATCATCCGCCGCGGCGCCAAGCTGATCTACGCGTACGCCGAGGCGACGGTCCCGCTGATCACCGTCATCACGCGCAAGGCCTTCGGCGGCGCGTACGACGTCATGGGCTCGAAGCACCTGGGCGCCGACCTCAACCTCGCCTGGCCGACCGCCCAGATCGCGGTCATGGGCGCGCAGGGCGCGGTGAACATCCTGCACCGGCGCACCATCGCGGCGGCCGAGGACCAGGAGGCCGAGCGCGCCCGGCTCATCCAGGAGTACGAGGACACGCTCCTCAACCCGTACACGGCGGCCGAGCGGGGCTACATCGACGGCGTGATCATGCCGTCGGACACCCGCCCGCAGATCGTGAAGGGCCTGCGTCAGCTGCGGACGAAGCGGGAATCCCTGCCTCCGAAGAAGCACGGCAACATCCCCCTGTAAGGAGCCGCTGTGATCAAGGTCGTACGAGGAAACCCGACCCCGGAGGAGTTGGCCGCCGCACTGGCGGTGGTCCAGGCCCGGGCCGCGGCGACGGCGGCGGCGTCCGCCGCCGACGGCGGCCCGGCGGTTCCCGAGAACTGGTCGGACCCGTCACGGATCGCGCGCGCGGTACGGCCCCGGCCGGGGCCGCGTTCCTGGGCGCGCTCCTACTGGCCGGCGTAGCCGGTCCGCCCACGACGTACGGACAACTCCGAAGGCCGGACCTCTTGTGCGGGAGGTCCGGCCTTCGTGTGCCCGGGGTCAGACGAGGGGTGCGACCGCCTCGGCCATCACGCGGTACCCGGCGTCGTTGGGGTGGAGCCGGTCCGCGTACGCGTACGCCGGGTTCAGCGCCTTCGGGTCCTTCGGGTCGGCGAGGAGCCGAGCGAAGTCGACGACCGCGTCGAACTCGCCCGAGGTCCTGATCCAGTGGTTGACCTCCGCACTGGTCCGTTCGGCGGTCGGTCCCCAGTGGCTGGTGCCCTTGAAGGGCAGCAGCGTCGAGCCGACGACCCGTATCCCGCGGGCGTGCGCCGCTTCGATCAACTGGCGGTAGGCGGCGATGAGTTCGGCCGAGGTGACGACCGGTGAGGGCTTGTAGGTGGGCTGGGGCACGGGCTTCAGCGCGGCCTCGCTGAAGCCGATGTCGTTGACTCCCTGGAGCAGGGCGACGGTGCCGACGCCGGGCTGGTCGAGGGCGTCGCGGCGGAACCGGGCGGTGGAACGTTCGCCGTACCAGGCCGAGTCGTTGAGGACCAGGTTGCCGCCGATGCCGGCGTTCACGACGGGGCGGTCGATCCGTTCGGCGAGCGCGTCGGAGTATCGGCGGTTCGCGTTCGTGGTGGAGCCGAAGCTGTCGGTGATGGAGTCCCCGAAGAGGACCACTCCGCCCCTGCGGGGCGGGGTTCCGCCGCTGACCTCGACGCCGTTGAGGTAGTACCAGGACTGGCTGCGGGCGGTGAAGGCGCGCCCTTCGGCGTCGGCGCGGTGGTCGCCCTCGGCGCGGTAGCTGTCGGCCCACGCCTGGGAGTGGAACGTGGCGGGGCCGGTCGTGCCGGCGAGGTAGAGGGTGACGGTCACCGACTCCAGTCGCCCCAGGTCGAGCCGGGCGGGGTCGCTTCGCAGTTCACCGTGGGCGGGGACGGAGACGGACCGTTCGCCGCCGAAGGTGAGGTGGCGCACCGAGCCGGGTTCGACGGCGGCGCCGGTGGCGGTCCGGGCGACGGTGGCGCCGGTGACGGCCAGGGGTGAGGTCCCGTAGGCGTTGCTGAGCCGGATCCGGACCCGGTCGCCGTCCTCGCTGACGCGGACGACCTGCCGGAGGGTCTGGCGCGAGAACCCCTCCTGGGACCAGTTGGCGGTGAAACCGGTGGCGGGGAGCTGCGGGGCGGCGCCCCAGGCGGCGTGCCACCGCGGGGCGGGCGCGGGGCGGGCGTCGGCGGCCTGGGTGCCGGAGAGGAGCGTGAGGCCGAGGGCGGCGGCGAGCAGCGGGGCGAGGAGCTTCTTCATGACGTGTTCCTTCCGACGGCAGGAGGGTGACGGAGATGTGAGGAGCGGTCAGGAGCGGCGCAGGAAGAGGCCCAGCGCTCCGGCGAGGACGATGGCGGCGTTGACGAGGACCGCGAGGCCGATGCCGTCGAAGACCGTGGTGGAGGTGACCACGACGGCGCTCATGATCGGCGTGCCCATGGTGATGCCGATCTGCTGGGTCATGGTGGCGAGGCCGGTCGCCATCCCCTGCTCGGAGTCGGGCAGTCCGGACGTCGCGGTGACCATGAAGCCGACGATGGCGAGCATGTTGCCGACGCCGCCGACGAAGGTGCCGGCGAGCAGCAGCCAGAGCCAGGCCCGGTCGTCGCCCAGGGCGTACAGCGAGAGCGTGGCGGCGGCCTGGAGGAGCCCGCCGCCGACGAGGGCGGCGCGGGCGCCGTAGCGGCCGATGAAGCGGGAGGCGTACACCCCGCCGAGGACCGTGCCCGCGCCGAGGACGCCGAACGACAGACCGGCGGCGAGCGGCGAGAAGCCGAGCACGTCCTGGAGGTAGAGCGTCATCAGGAAGACGAGCGAGGTCTCGGTGACGAAGGCGACGAGCCCGGCGAGGTTGCCGTGGACGACGGTGCGGCGCGTGAGGATCCGTACGGGTACGAGGGGTGAGGCGGCCCGCCGCTCCACGAACCAGAAGGCGACCAGCAGCGCGGCGCCGACGGGGAGCGCCAGGGGCTCGGTGGTGAGGCCGTAGACGAGGGCGAGGAGTCCGCCGGTGACGGTGATCGCGCCGGGGATGTCGAGGCGGGGGCGGACGTCGGGGCGGCTCTCCGCGAGGACCGCGGGTGCGACGAGCAGGACGGCGAGGGCGACCGGCACGTTGATGAAGAAGGCCCAGCGCCAGGAGAGCAGGTCGGTCAGGACGCCACCGAGGACGGCGCCGGTGGTGAAGCCGGCCGACATGAGCGCACCGTTGAGGCCGAGCGCCTTGGCGCGCAGGGGCCCCTCCGGGAAGGAGGAGGTGAGCAGGGAGAGCCCGGCGGGGGTGACCGCGGCGGTGGCGAGGCCCTGGGCGACACGCGCGGCCATCAGCATCCCGGGGTTGGTGGCGAGTCCACCGACGAGGGAGGAGATGCCGAGGAGCGCCATTCCGGCAAGGAAGAGGCGGCGGCGGCCGACGATGTCGGCGACGCGCCCGAGGAGGAGGGTGAATCCGGCGGCGGCGAGGGCGAAGGCGGTGGCGATCCACTGGAGGTTGCCCAGGCTGAAGCCGAGTCCTTCGCCGATGACGGGCAGGGCGACGTTCAGGATCGAGAAGTCGACGGCCAGCATGAACTGGGCGACGAGAAGGACGAGGAGGACGAGCCGCATCCGTCCGTCCATGCGGGCGGTTCGGACGTCGGTGTGGGACCCGAGAGCGGTGGCAACCATGAGCGAGACCTCTTAATGGGCTTCTAGTTCCGTTAAGATGTCCCGTACCGTAGCAGACTCGAAGGCGTTAATGGAACAGGAGACCCGTTTGACTGAGAGCCAGCCGGCCGTGCCCGGCACCGTGCGCCCCGGGGGCCGTACCGCGAAGGTGCGCCGGGCCGTCCTCGAAGCGACCGAGGACGCCCTGGCCGCGGCGGGCTTCCACGCGCTGAACATGGACCATGTCGCCGCGAGCGCGGGCGTCGGCAAGACGACCGTCTACCGCCGCTGGGGCTCCCCCGTCGGCCTCGTCGCCGACCTGCTGCGCGACATGGCGGAGCAGTCCCTGCCGGCCTCCGACACCGGCAGCCTCGCGGGCGACCTGCGGGCCAACGCCGCACTCGTCACCAAGACCCTCACCGACCCCCGTATGGGCGCCGTCTTCCGCGCGGTCATCGCCGCCGCGGCCTGTGACGAGGAGTGCGCCGAGGCGCTGAACGGCTTCTACCGGGCCCGTCTGGAGGAATGGGCCCCGGTGGTGAAGCGGGGCGCGGCACGCGGCGAGGTCCCGGCGGAGACGGACGGCCTCGAACTGCTGCGCGCGGTCTCGGCCCCGCTCTACTACCGCTTCATGATCACGCGCGAGCCGCTGGGCCCCGCGGACGCGGAGCGTGCGGTCCGGGCGGCGCTGTCGGCGGCCGGTGACGGAGTGTTCACCACGCCGTAATTAGTCCGTTGGCACCCCGGCGCCTGAGTACGGGTACTCAGGCGCCCCGGCCGTCCCACCAGCAGGATCATGGTCATGCTGTGGTCCGACCCGAAGAACGAGCCGCCGGAGGAGATGCGCGACATGCAGGCCATGCTGCGTCGCGCGTCCATCCTGCTGGCCCTTGCGATGGTGGTGGCGATGTTCGTGGTCGGCCTCCACTGACACTGGCTACGCTTCCCCCATGACTGCTGATCGCCGCCGTGTCGTGCTCGCCTCCGCCTCGCCCGCCCGTCTCGGACTGCTGCGGCAGGCCGGACTCGCCCCCGAGGTCATCGTGAGCGGCGTCGACGAGGACAAGGTGCACGCGCCGACTCCCGCCGAACTCGCCCTCGCGCTCGCCGAGGCCAAGGCCGCCCATGTGGCCGCCCGCCCCGAGGCGTTCGGCGCCCTGGTCATCGGCTGCGACTCCGTCCTGGAGCTCGACAAGCAGGCCCTCGGCAAGCCGGCCGACGCCGAGGAGGCCACCGCGCGCTGGAAGGCGATGCGCGGCCGGGTGGGCATCCTCCAGACGGGTCACTGCGTGTACGACACGGCGGCCAAGCGCTACGAGTCGGCGACCGCCTCGACCGTCGTCCGTTTCGGTGAGCCGTCGGACGCCGAGATCGCCGCGTACGTGGCGAGCGGCGAACCGCTGCACGTGGCCGGCGCATTCACGCTCGACGGCCGCTCGGCGCCGTTCATCGACGGCATCGACGGCGACCCGGGCAATGTGATCGGCCTGTCGCTGCCCCTGCTGCGCACCCTGCTCGCCAAGCTGGGGGTCTCCATCACCGACCTGTGGACCTGACGGCCACGCCGGCCCTACGCGGGCGCCGCCGCCTCCTCCAGGGCGTCGGCGCCCTTTCCGTACACCACCAGCGTCAACACGATGAGGCCCAGCACCGCGGTCATGAACGCGAAGGCGCCCCATCCGATCAGACCGATCGTCACCGCGCCGAGTACGCCGTGCACGACGGCGCAGCCGATGAGCAGGGCCCGGCCGGCGCGCCCGGGGCGCTTGTCGCGTATGCCGGCGATCAGGGCGACGGTGGCGCAGAGCGCGAGCAGCAGCCCGGAACCGATGCCGAGGGCCCAGGTACCGGTCACCATGTGGTCCGGGTCGAGGCCGTCGAGTGACATCGACTGGATCTCGACGAACCGTGCCATGACGGCGTTGAGCGCGACGATGCCCGGCGCTTCCAGGAAGAGCACCGCCGCCGTCACGAGAGCTATCGGTCTGCGGGCCACCTGGGCCACCCCCTGAAAACGGCTGTTACCTGCAGTACGGACGACAGCGGGAAGGCTACTGCCGGGTAAACCTTCGGACAAGGGTCCGCGCGTACGGATGAGGCGGCAAAGAATCATTGCGCCATTCGTAGGGACTCCACAAAGAAACCCGATCCGCGACTGGCCCCACGAACAGAGACCTGTGCCACACCTCGGAGCTACTGTGCCGTAGAGGAACCCTGCGTACCGTGGTGCGACAAGGGATTTCACGACCCGAGCAAGCCTCGCATCACGCTCCGTGTGGGCAAGCTCACCACTGGGGACGGGTCGAAGTGCCGTGTCGGCAGTCCCTAAACTCAGCTTGTTTCAAGGAGGGAGCCATCGTGCGCAAGGTGCTCATCGCCAACCGTGGCGAAATCGCTGTCCGTGTCGCCCGTGCTTGCCGGGATGCCGGGATCGCCAGCGTAGCCGTCTACGCCGATCCGGACCGGGACGCTCTGCACGTCCGCGCGGCCGACGAGGCGTTCGCTCTGGGCGGTGACACCCCGGCCGCCAGCTATCTGGACATGGCCAAGGTGCTTCAGGCTGCAAAGGACTCGGGCGCGGACGCGATCCACCCCGGCTACGGGTTCCTTTCCGAGAACGCCGAGTTCGCCCAGGCCGTGATCGACGCCGGTCTGACCTGGATCGGCCCGCCGCCGCAGGCCATCCGTGACCTCGGCGACAAGGTGGCGGCCCGTCACATCGCCCAGCGTGCGGGCGCCCCGCTCGTCGCGGGCACGCCCGACCCGGTCTCCGGCGCCGACGAGGTCGTCGCCTTCGCCGAGGAGCACGGCCTGCCGATCGCGATCAAGGCCGCCTTCGGTGGTGGCGGTCGTGGTCTGAAGGTCGCCCGCACCCTCGAAGAGGTGCCGGAGCTGTACGACTCCGCCGTCCGTGAGGCCGTCGCCGCCTTCGGCCGCGGCGAGTGCTTCGTCGAGCGCTACCTCGACAAGCCGCGGCACGTCGAGACCCAGTGCCTGGCCGACTCCCACGGCAACGTGGTCGTCGTCTCCACCCGTGACTGCTCGCTCCAGCGCCGCCACCAGAAGCTCGTCGAGGAGGCGCCCGCGCCGTTCCTCTCCGAGGCGCAGAACGCCGAGCTGTACGCCGCGTCCAAGGCGATCCTGAAGGAGGCCGGCTACGTCGGCGCCGGAACGGTCGAGTTCCTGGTCGGCGTGGACGGCACGATCTCCTTCCTGGAGGTCAACACCCGTCTCCAGGTCGAGCACCCGGTCACCGAAGAGGTCACCGGCATCGACCTGGTCCGCGAGATGTTCCGGATCGCCGACGGCGAGGAGCTGGGTTACGACGACCCGGCCATAAGGGGTCACTCCTTCGAGTTCCGTATCAACGGCGAGGACCCGGGCCGCAACTTCCTGCCCGCGCCCGGCACCGTCACCACCTTCGACGCGCCGACCGGCCCCGGTGTCCGCCTGGACGCGGGCGTCGAGTCCGGCTCGGTCATCGGCCCGGCCTGGGACTCGCTCCTGGCCAAGCTGATCGTCACCGGCGCCACCCGTGAGCAGGCGCTCCAGCGCGCCGCCCGCGCCCTGGCCGAGTTCAAGGTGGAGGGCATGGCCACGGCCATCCCGTTCCACCAGGCGGTCGTGGTCGACCCGGCGTTCACCGCGGACCCGTTCCGCGTCCACACCCGGTGGATCGAGACCGAGTTCGTCAACGAGATCAAGCCGTTCGCCCCGGCGGGCTCCGACGCCGAGGAGGACGAGTCGGGCCGCGAGACGATCGTCGTCGAGGTCGGCGGCAAGCGCCTGGAGGTCTCCCTCCCGTCCTCGCTGGGCATGTCCCTGGCCCGTACGGGTCTGGCCGCCGGTGCCAAGCCGAAGCGCCGCGCCGCGAAGAAGTCCGGCCCGACCGCTTCCGGCGACACCCTCGCCTCCCCGATGCAGGGCACCATCGTGAAGGTGGCCGTCGAGGAGGGCCAGGAGGTCAAGGAGGGCGACCTGATCGTCGTCCTCGAGGCCATGAAGATGGAGCAGCCGCTCAACGCGCACCGCTCCGGCACCGTCAAGGGACTGTCGGCCGAGGTCGGCGCCTCGATCACCTCCGGCGCCGCGATCTGCGAGATCAAGGACTGACGACCGACGGCTCAGGCCGTTCGTACGCTGGGAAGGGCCCGCAGGCACATAGCCTGCGGGCCCTTCGCCCAACCGAGGAGCCCCCATGCGCGCCGACGCGCGCCGCAATCACGAACGGCTGCTGACCGAGGCCCGCGCAGCCTTCGCCGAGCACGGTACGGACGCCTCCCTGGAGGATGTCGCCCGTCGCGCCGGGGTCGGCATCGGCACGCTCTACCGGCACTTCCCCACCCGTGACGCGCTGGTGAACGCCGTCTTCCAGGAGGCCCTGGCCGCGCTGCTCCAGCGGGGCCGTGAGCTCGCGGCGGCCGAGGAGCCGTGTCCGGCGCTGGTGGAGTGGCTGCGCGCCCTGATCACCCACGCGGGTGAGTACCGGGGCTTCGCCCGGTCACTCATGTCGGCGTCACGGGACGAGAGTTCGGCGCTCGCGCAGTGCAGCGTGCCGCTGCGCGCGGCCGGCGAGATCCTGCTGGGCCGGGCCCGGGATGCGGGTACGGTCCGCGCCGATGTGTCGATCGGCGATCTGATGCAGCTCACTCACGCGATCGCGCTGGCGGCCGAACAGAACCCGGACGACGAGGAGTTGCCGGACCGGCTGCTGGCCCTGACCCTACGGGGCATGAAGAGCTGAGCCCGCGGGCGGTCGGCTCACGCGCCCGCGTGTACGCCGAGGCACACCCCGGCCGCGGGCAACAGCGCCCGCGGAGCCGGAAGTCGCTGCCGGACCTCGGCGTCCGCGCCGGACCGGCCGACCTCGACGCCCCGGACCTCGACGCCCGCGCTCGGTCCGCGGCGGCCCCGGCTCAGCGCCTGCGCATGTCCGCGACCCTGGCCGTCCGTTCCGGCTGAAGCACCTCACTCGCCAAGGAGGCGGCGGCTCCCCGGAATTGGCCGGGCTGGTGCCGGGCGCGCTGGCCGGGGAGCGGAACGTCACGGCGCGGGCGGCCGCCGCCCGGGGGGACGGCGTCCCCACCCGGTCCCGTCCCCGCCACGGCGATCTGGACGCCCTGGTCGGCCAGCGCCTGAAGCTCCGTGGCGGCCCGGTCGTCGTGCGGCGGCGGCTCGTCGGTGACGAGGCGGGTGATCACGTCGGTCGGCACCGTCTGGAACATGGTGTCGGTGCCGAGCTTGGTGTGATCGGCCAGCACCACGACCTCCGCGGCCGCCTGCACCAGCGCCCGGTCCACGCTCGCGGAGAGCATGTTGGACGTGGAGAGACCGCGCTCGGCCGTCAGGCCGCTGCCGGAGAGGAAGGCGCGGGAGACCCGAAGTCCCTGGAGGGACTGCTCGGCCCCGCTGCCCACCAGCGCGTAGTTCGAGCCGCGCAGCGTGCCGCCCGTCATGACGACCTCGACCCGGTTGGCATGGGCGAGGGCCTGGGCGACGAGCAGGGAGTTGGTGACCACGGTCAGACCGGGCACGCGGGCGAGCCGGCGGGCCAGCTCCTGCGTGGTCGTCCCGGCGCCGACGACGATGGCCTCGCCCTCTTCGACGAGACTCGCGGCGACATCGGCGATGGCCGTCTTCTCCGCGGTCGCGAGATGGGATTTCTGCGGGAAGCCGGACTCTCGGGTGAACCCGCCCGGCAGTACCGCACCGCCGTGCCGGCGGTCGAGGAGTCCTTCTGCCTCCAGTGCCCGCACGTCCCGCCGTACGGTCACTTCTGAGGTCTGGACGACGCGGGCGAGCTCACGGAGCGACACGGCTCCATTGGCGCGCACCATTTCGAGGATCAACTGACGACGTTCTGCAGCGAACACGAAACCGACAGTAACGTGACCGGCAGATACTTTTCAGCACTATGCGCCGAATTGCAGAAGATGCGCACAGACGGGGCCCCCAAGTGGTATGGGAGGCCCCGTCGTTGATCGTTCCTTGTCCCGCCTTGCCGGGGGTTGTCCACATCTCCCCAGGCGGGACGGTGGGTCAGCCTTCGCCCGACGCCTTTCGGGTGTGCAACTGCCGTGCCACTTCCGCGATCGAGCCCGACAGGGAGGGGTACACGGTGAAAGCGTTTGCGATCTGTTCGACCGTCAGATTGTTGTCGACCGCGATCGAGATCGGGTGGATCAGCTCGCTCGCCTTCGGGGCGACGACACAGCCGCCGACCACGATCCCGGTGCCCGGACGGCAGAAGATCTTGACGAAACCGTCCCGGATGCCCTGCATCTTGGCGCGCGGATTGCGCAGCAGCGGCAGCTTGACGACCCTGGCCTCGATCTTGCCCGCGTCCACGTCGGCCTGGGTGAAGCCGACGGTGGCGATCTCGGGGTCGGTGAAGACGTTCGACGAGACCGTCTTCAGGTTCAGCGGGGCCACCGCGTCGCCGAGGAAGTGGTACATCGCGATCCGGCCCTGCATCGCCGCCACGGAGGCGAGCGCGAAGACGCCGGTGACGTCACCGGCGGCGTACACGCCCGGCGCGGAGGTACGGGAGACCCGGTCGGTCCAGATGTGGCCCGAGTCCTTGAGCCTGACCCCGGCCTCCTCCAGACCCATTCCGGCCGAGTTCGGGATGGCACCGACGGCCATGAGGCAGTGGGAGCCGGAGATGACCCGGCCGTCGGCCAGGGTGACCTCGACGCGGTCGCCGACACGCTTGACGGACTCGGCGCGCGAGCGGGCCATGACGTTCATGCCGCGGCGGCGGAAGACGTCCTCCAGGACGGCGGCGGCGTCCGGGTCCTCGCCGGGCAGAACGCGGTCGCGGCTCGACACCAGGGTCACCCGCGAGCCCAGCGCCTGGTAGGCGCCGGCGAACTCGGCACCCGTCACACCCGAACCGACGACGATGAGCTCCTCGGGGAGCTCCTTGAGGTCGTAGACCTGGGTCCAGTTCAGGATCCGCTCGCCGTCGGGCTGGGCGTCGGGCAGCTCGCGCGGGTGGCCGCCGGTCGCGATCAGCACGGCGTCG
This sequence comes from Streptomyces sp. NPDC056222, assembly GCF_042264065.1. Classification (NCBI taxonomy): domain Bacteria; kingdom Bacillati; phylum Actinomycetota; class Actinomycetes; order Kitasatosporales; family Streptomycetaceae; genus Streptomyces; species Streptomyces sp. NPDC056222. Next base: position 56,484 of record NZ_JBHJTL010000013.1, read on the forward strand.
GCGGTCAGCGCCTCCTCCGAGCCGTCGGCCGAGGTCACGATCACCTGGCGGGAGCCGTCCACGGCCTGGCGGCCCGAGAGCCGGCCGCGGCCGCGCAGGACGCGGGCGCCGGCGCGGGTGACGGAGGCGGTGATGTCGTGGGACTGGGCGAGCGCGAGGCGCTTCACCCGTCGGTTGACCTTGCCGAGGTCGACACCGACGACGCGGGCGGCCTGCTCCACGTGCGGGGTGTCGTCGGCGACGATGATGCCCAGCTCCTCGTAGGAGGAGTCGAAGGTGGTCATCACCTCGGCCGTCGCGATGAGGGTCTTCGAGGGGACGCAGTCGGTCAGGACGGACGCGCCGCCGAGGCCGTCGCAGTCGACGACGGTCACCTCCGCGCCGAGTTGGGCGCCCACCAGGGCAGCCTCGTATCCGCCGGGTCCGCCGCCGATGATCACGATCCGGGTCACAGGGATCTACGCCTCGCGCTCTCGTTCTGCCGGGGGGTCCCCCCGCTGGGGCTGCAGTGCGTACGCCATTGTCCCGCACGCTTCAAGTGCGTACCCCATTGTCCCGTACGCCGGGGGTGGTCTCGCGCCGGGGCCTCCATACGGCCCCCACCTCGGACTTCCGTGTGCACCCTCTCCCCTCCCGTACCCTCGATCCCATGTCGCTCTACGCCGCGTACGCCGGCAACCTCGACGCGCGGCTCATGACGCGCCGCGCCCCGCACTCCCCGCTGCGCGGCACCGGCTGGCTCAACGGCTGGCGGCTGACCTTCGGCGGCGAGCAGATGGGCTGGGAGGGCGCACTGGCCACGATCGTCGAGGCGCCGCGTTCCCAGGTTTTCGTCGCGCTCTACGACATCGCGCCGATGGACGAGGACTCGATGGACCGCTGGGAGGGCGTCGGCCTCGACATCTACCGCCGGATGCGGGTCCGCGTGCACACCCTGGACGGCGAGGAGCCGACCTGGCTGTACGTCCTGAACGCGTACGAGGGCGGGCTGCCGTCGGCGCGCTACCTCGGCGAGATCGCCGACGCGGCCGAGTCGGCGGGCGCGCCGCACGACTATGTGATGGAGCTGCGCAAGCGGCCTTGCTAGGCACGGCTCGGGCCGTGTGAGCGGCCGGTCCCGGTTCATGGCGGTATCCGCCTGGCGGAAGGTTTGTGTGGCCCCCGCTACGCCGTTCGTCGGAAACGACAAGACAACGATCGCATGTCCGTCAGCATCGTCATCTACGCGCGTAGGAATTCTCGGGCTACGCTTCTGCGCGTATGAAATCCGTCCGGGGCTCCTCCCTCGGACCCCCCTCCCCGAGGCGAGAGAGTCAGTGAACGCAACTGCCACCCCGTACGAGGCCGCCGAGGCCGCTGCCGCTCGTCTTCGCGAGCTGACCGGAATCGAGACCCACGACGTGGCCCTCGTCATGGGCTCCGGCTGGGCGCCGGCCGTCGACGCGCTCGGCGCCCCGGAGGCCGAGTTCCCCGTGACCGAGCTTCCCGGCTTCCCGCCGCCGGCCGTCGAGGGACACGGCGGCAAGGTCCGCTCGTACAAGATCGGCGCCAAGCACGTCCTGGTCTTCCTGGGCCGTACGCACTTCTACGAGGGCCGGGGCGTCGCCTCCGTCGCCCATGGTGTGCGCACCGCCGTCGCCGCCGGCTGCAAGACCGTCGTGCTGACCAACGGCTGTGGCGGTCTGCGTGAGGGCATGCGCCCCGGCCAGCCGGTCCTGATCAGCGACCACATCAACCTGACGGCCGCCTCCCCGATCGTCGGCGCGAACTTCGTGGACCTCACCGACCTGTACTCGCCGCGGCTGCGCGCACTGTGCAAGGAGGTCGACGAGACCCTCGAAGAGGGCGTCTACGTGCAGTTCCCCGGGCCGCACTACGAGACCCCGGCCGAGATCAACATGGTTCGCGTCATGGGCGGCGACCTGGTCGGCATGTCCACCGTCCTGGAGGCCATCGCGGCCCGCGAGGCGGGCGCCGAGGTCCTGGGCATCTCCCTGGTCACCAACCTGGCGGCGGGGCTCTCGGGCGAGCCGCTGAACCACGAAGAGGTCCTCCAGGCGGGCCGCGACTCGGCGGCGCGGATGGGCGAGCTGCTCACGCGGGTCCTCGACCGGATCTGATCTCTCACCGCGCCCCTCGCACCGCTCGGCCCCAGGGGGCCGAGCGGGCTTCGGAGCGCCGCGGCGGCGCCTCCGACCGCCGGATCGGTCCCGACCCTCCGGAGGCCGGTGCCGCTGCGCGGGGCCCTCTCCCCCACCCCTCCCCCTACGCCTGGCGGCGTGGGGGGACCCCCACTTCCCGTGACCGGGGCTCCGCCCCGGACCCGCGCCCCTGCGGCGCCGGCGGGGCTGAATTTCGGCCCGCCCGCCCGGCGTTCGAGGGCACGGCCGCAGGCCGTACGGGGGCTGGGCGCCTGCCCCCAGTTCGGGAAGGAGCGAGGTGGGGAAAGGCTTCGCGCAGCGGCTCACGCCACCACCCCGCCCACACGCACCCCGAAAGGCACACCGTGACGCAGGACGACCTCCTGGCCCGGGCCCAGACCTGGCTCGCCGAGGACCCCGACAGCGAGACCCGCGAGGAGCTCGCCAAGCTCATCGAGGCCGGTGAAACGGACGAGCTCGCCGCCCGCTTCGCCGGCACGCTGCAGTTCGGCACCGCCGGACTCCGCGGCGAGCTGGGCGCGGGCCCGATGCGGATGAACCGCTCGGTGGTCATCAGGGCCGCCGCTGGACTTGCCGCGTACCTCAAGGCCAAGGGCCAGGATCAAGTGGGCGAGCGCGCAGCGCTCTCGGATGAGGGTGGTGGTGGGCGACGGGCGGGCCTGGTCGTGATCGGCTACGACGCCCGCTACAAGTCGGCCGACTTCGCCCGTGACACCGCCGCCGTGATGATCGGCGCCGGACTGCGCGCCGCCCTGCTCCCCCGCCCGCTGCCGACGCCCGTCCTCGCTTACGCCATAAGGCATCTGGGCGCCGCCGCGGGTGTCGAGGTCACCGCGAGCCACAACCCGCCGCGCGACAACGGCTACAAGGTCTACCTGGGGGACGGCTCGCAGATCGTGCCGCCTGCGGACGCGGAGATCGCCGCCGAGATCGACGCGGTGCGTTCGCTGAACGACGTCCCCCGGGCGACCGAGGGCTGGGAGGTGCTCGGCGACGAGGTCCTGGACGCGTATCTGGCCCGTACGGACGCCGTCCTGACCGCCGGCTCCCCCCGTACCGTGCGGACCGTCTACACGGCCATGCACGGCGTCGGCAAGGACGTCCTGACGGCCGCCTTCGCCCGCGCGGGCTTCCCGCCGCCGGCGCTCGTCGCCGAGCAGGCCGAGCCGGACCCGGCGTTCCCGACCGTCGCCTTCCCGAATCCGGAGGAGCCGGGCGCGATGGACCTCGCCTTCGAGGCGGCCCGCGCCGTGGACCCGGACATCGTGATCGCCAACGACCCGGACGCCGACCGCTGCGCCGTGGCCGTGCCGGACGCGACGGTCGAGGGCGGCTGGCGGATGCTGCGCGGTGACGAGGTGGGCTCGCTGCTCGCCGCGCACCTGGTGCACAAGGGCGCGCGGGGCGTGTTCGCCGAGTCGATCGTCTCCTCCTCGCTGCTCGGCCGGATCGCCGAGGCGGCGGGCGTCGGTCACGAGGAGACGCTGACCGGCTTCAAGTGGATCGCCCGCGTGGACGGTCTGCGGTACGGCTACGAGGAGGCGCTGGGCTACTGCGTCGACCCCGAGGGCGTCCGCGACAAGGACGGCATCACGGCGGCGCTGCTCGTCGCCGAGCTGGCCTCGGAGCTCAAGGAGCAGGACCGTACGCTGACGGACCTGCTCGACGATCTGGCGGTGGCCCACGGCCTGCACGCCACGGACCAGCTGTCGGTGCGGGTGGAGGACCTGAGCGTCATCGCGAACGCGATGAGCGCGCTGCGCTCGCGGCCGCCGGTCCACCTCGCGGGCCTGACGGTAACGACGGCGGAGGACCTGACGAAGGGCACGGAGTCGCTGCCCCCGACGGACGGTCTGCGCTACTACCTGGAGGGCGACTACAAGGCCCGGGTCATCGTCCGCCCCTCAGGCACCGAGCCCAAGCTGAAGTGCTACCTGGAGGTCGTGGTCCCGGTCGCCGACGCGAGCGAGCTGGGGGCCGCCCGCGCGAAGGGCACCGAGGTCCTCTCCGCGATCAAGCGGGACCTGTCGGACGCGGCCGGTCTCTGAGCGTCACGTGGGCGGGGCTCGTACGGAATCGGTTCCGTACGGGCCCCGCCTTCCCGTTCGGCCCACCGCGCGATTCCCGTACGGGTGAATTCGGTGCGCCGGCCGCCCCCGGCGCTCAGCCGGTGGCGAGCAGGACGATCAGCAGCACGAGGCCCGCGACGGCCGGCGCGATGATCTCGTACGCCCAACGCACCTGCGGCTCCCCCTGGGCGCCGGGGCGGGTGGCGCAGCGCTCGGCGAGATCGCGCAGGTCGGCGACGGTCCGGTCGGCCGGGGCCAGACGGTCCTTGTCGTCCACGTGCGCGTGGACGGAGGTGCGGTTGTGCGGGTCGTCCTGGGCGGCGCGCGTCTGACGGCGGGCCATCCGCTTGCGCTGGCGCAGCGAGACGGGGACGGCCCAGAGCTGGTACTTCGTCCCGGACCGGGTCAGCACCTCGCTGGAGTACCCGGCGCGGACGTCGGCCACCGCGGCCCAGGGCAGGACGATGGAGCGGAAGGGGTTACGGACCCGGAGGCGGTCCTCGTTCGCGTTCACCACGGGCCGGATCGTGAACGCCACGACGAGCGGCACGACGAACAGCAGGCCCGCCAGGGCGACCCAGGGCGCGCGCCCCTCGCCGCGGATCATCGCGTCCACACAGAACCATCCGGTCAGCCCGAGCAGCAGGACTCCGCCCGCGATGCCCATGGACGACCGGTAGACCCGGTCGGCGTAGGTCGGCTCGGCGGGCTGCTGCGGGGGCTGGGTCGTCATGGTGCCGATTCTGCCTCACCGGGTGCGGGCGGGCTCGGGCGGAGGGAGCGGCCCCGCACACCCCCCGGCGAGCCCCGTCCGGGAGCGCGGGCGCACCCCTTCCGGAAGCCCCGGCGGACCCCTTCCGGAGGCACCGGCGGACCCCTTCGGAAACCGCGGGGCTGTACAGGTCGCTACGCGCGTAGATATGCTCGACTGGTGACCATGCCCACCACTGCATCCGCAGCACCCGCATTTGCCGACGTAACGACGTCCGACAGTGCGCTGCGCCGCTTCCTCCACGGGCTGCCCGGCGTCGACGCCGTCGGCCTGGAGGCGCGCGCCGCGTCCCTCGGTACCCGCTCGATCAAGACCACGGCGAAGGCGTACGCCATCGACCTGGCCATCTCCATGATCGACCTGACGACGCTCGAAGGCGCGGACACCCCGGGCAAGGTCCGGGCGCTCGCCGCCAAGGCCGTCAACCCCGACCCGTCCGACCGCACGACCCCGACGACCGCCGCGGTCTGTGTCTACCCCGACATGGTGGCCACGGCGAAGGAGGCCCTGAAGGGCTCCGGCGTCAAGGTCGCCTCCGTCGCCACGGCCTTCCCGGCCGGCCGCGCCGCCCTCCCCGTGAAGCTCGCGGACACCCGTGACGCCGTCGCGGCGGGCGCCGACGAGATCGACATGGTGATCGACCGCGGCGCGTTCCTGGCGGGGAACTACATGAAGGTCTACGAAGAGATCCGGGCGGTGAAGGAGGCCTCCGGCGAGGCCCGCCTCAAGGTCATCTTCGAGACCGGCGAGCTGTCCACGTACGACAACATCCGCCGCGCCTCCTGGCTCGGCATGATGGCGGGCGCGGACTTCATCAAGACCTCGACCGGCAAGGTCGCGGTCAACGCCACCCCGGCCAACACGCTCCTGATGCTGGAGGCCGTGCGCGACTTCCGCGAGCAGACCGGTGTCCAGATCGGTGTGAAGCCGGCGGGCGGCATCCGCAACACCAAGGAAGCCATCAAGTTCCTGGTCCTGGTCAACGAGACCGTCGGCGAGGACTGGCTGGACAACCACTGGTTCCGCTTCGGTGCCTCCAGCCTGCTCAACGACCTGCTCATGCAGCGTCAGAAGCTGGCGACCGGCCGCTACTCCGGCCCCGATTACGTGACGGTGGACTGATCATCATGGCATCTGTATTCGAGTACGCACCGGCGCCCGAGTCCCGGTCCGTCGTCGACATCGCCCCCTCGTACGGCCTGTTCATCGACGGCGAGTTCGTCGACGCCGCCGACGGCAAGGTCTTCAAGACCGTCTCCCCCGCCACCGAGGAGGTCCTCGCCGAGGTCGCCCAGGCGGGCGCGGAGGACGTCGACCGCGCGGTGAAGGCGGCCCGCAAGGCCTTCGAGAAGTGGTCGGCGCTGCCCGGCTCCGAGCGCGCCAAGTACCTCTTCCGCATCGCCCGGATCATCCAGGAGCGCAGCCGCGAGCTGGCCGTCCTGGAGACCCTGGACAACGGAAAGCCGATCAAGGAGACCCGCGACGCGGACCTCCCGCTGGTCGCCGCGCACTTCTTCTACTACGCGGGCTGGGCCGACAAGCTCGACCACGCGGGCTACGGCGCGAACCCGCGCCCGCTCGGCGTGGCCGGCCAGGTCATCCCGTGGAACTTCCCGCTGCTCATGCTGGCGTGGAAGATCGCCCCGGCGCTCGCGACCGGCAACACGGTCGTTCTGAAGCCCGCCGAGACGACCCCGCTCTCCGCCCTGTTCTTCGCGGACATCTGCCGCCAGGCCGGGCTGCCGAAGGGTGTCGTCAACATCCTTCCCGGTTACGGGGAGACGGGCGCCGCTCTGGTCGAACACCCCGACGTGAACAAGGTCGCCTTCACCGGCTCGACCGCGGTCGGCAAGGCCATCGCCCGCTCGATCGCCGGCACCGACAAGAAGGTCACCCTGGAGCTGGGCGGCAAGGGCGCCAACATCGTCTTCGACGACGCCCCCATCGACCAGGCCGTCGAGGGCATCGTCAACGGCATCTTCTTCAACCAGGGCCAGGTCTGCTGCGCGGGCTCGCGCCTCCTGGTCCAGGAGTCGGTCCAGGACGAGCTGCTCGACAGTCTGAAGCGGCGGCTCTCCACCCTCCGCCTCGGCGACCCACTGGACAAGAACACGGACATCGGCGCCATCAACTCGGCCGAGCAGCTGTCCCGTATCCACGCGCTGGTGGAGAAGGGCGAGTCGGAGGGCGCCGAGCGCTGGTCCCCGGCCTGCGAGCTGCCGTCCGCCGGCTACTGGTTCGCCCCGACGCTCTTCACGAACGTCACGCAGGCGCACACCGTCGCCCGCGACGAGATCTTCGGCCCGGTCCTGTCCGTGCTGACCTTCCGTACGCCGGACGAGGCGGTCGCCAAGGCCAACAACAGCCAGTACGGCCTGTCGGCCGGCATCTGGACGGAGAAGGGCTCGCGGATCCTCGCCGTGGCCAACAAGCTCCGGGCCGGTGTCGTCTGGGCCAACACGTTCAACAAGTTCGACCCGACCTCGCCCTTCGGCGGCTACAAGGAGTCGGGCTTCGGCCGCGAGGGCGGTCGCCACGGCCTGGAGGCGTACCTCGATGTCTGACCGTCTTTCCGTCTTCAAGACCTACAAGCTGTACGTGGGCGGGAAGTTCCCGCGTTCCGAGAGCGGTCGGGTGTACGAAGTGCAGGACAGCAAGGGCAAGTGGCTGGCCAACGCTCCCCTCTCCTCCCGCAAGGACGCCCGTGACGCGGTCGTCGCCGCGCGCAAGGCGTTCGGCGGCTGGGCGGGCGCCACGGCGTACAACCGCGGTCAGATCCTCTACCGCATCGCGGAGATGCTGGAGGGCCGCCGGGACCAGTTCGTGGCCGAGGTGGCGGACGCGGAGGGCCTGTCGAAGTCCAAGGCCGCCGCGGTCGTGGACGCGGCGATCGACCGCTGGGTCTGGTACGCGGGCTGGACCGACAAGATCGCCCAGATCGTGGGCGGTGCGAACCCGGTCGCGGGCCCGTACTTCAATCTGTCGACCCCCGAGCCCACGGGCGTCGTGACGGTCGTGGCCCCGCAGGACTCGTCCTTCCTCGGCCTGATCTCCGTCATCGCCCCGGTGATCGCGACGGGCAACACGGTCGTGGTGATCGCCTCGGAGAAGGCGCCGCTGCCGGCCCTGTCCCTGGGCGAGGTGCTGGCCACCTCCGACCTGCCGGGCGGTGTCGTCAACATCCTGTCCGGCAAGGCCTCGGAGATGGGCCCGCACCTGGCGTCCCACCAGGACGTCAACGCGATCGACCTGACGGGCGCGGACGCGGATCTGGCGCGCGAGCTGGAGATCGCGGCGGCGGACAACCTCAAGCGCGTCCTGCGCCCGCGCGCGGTGGACTTCACGGAGTCCCCGGGCACGGACCGCCTGACGGCCTTCCTGGAGACGAAGACCGTCTGGCACCCCACGGGTTCCCTGGGCGCGAGCGGCTCGGCGTACTAGCACCATGACGAACGGCCCCCGGGGTACCCGGGGGCCGTTCGTCATGCCCGCCCGTCAATCCCCGCCGCGCTCCACCAGCCCGGCCACCCCGTCCAGTACGCACTCCAGGCCCGTCTCGAACTGCCACGCCGCGTCGTCCTTGCGCGCGGCGCCCCGCGTGTAGCGCCGGTACGTCGGGTACCTCCCCGTCTCCATCAGGTACGACATCTGCGGCGCGAGCGCCCGCCGTGTCTCGTCGGGGCTCTCCCAGCCCTGTTCCCGCATGTACTGCGCCAGGGCCACCTCGGCCTGCGTCGCCCCCTGCACGTAGCTGCTGACCGCGCGGAACGCGGCCATCATCGTGTCGACGTCGAGGCCCTGCCCGTCCAGTGAGGCCAGTTGGCGTTCCGCCGCGGCCATACGGTTCGGCGTGAGCGCGAAGAGCGGCATGGGCAGCTGGGCCAGCCAGGGATGCCGCACCATCATCGTGCGGGTCCGCACCGCGTACGCGCGCAGGGTCTCCCGCCAGCTCTCGGGCTGCTCCGCCGGCTCCATCTCGGCCGACACCCGGTCGACCATCAGCGCCCACAGGTCGTCCTTGCCGGAGACATGCCGGTAGGCCGCCATGGGCGCCACACCCAGCTCGGTCGCGATCCGCCGCATGGTGACGGCCGCGAACCCCTCGCGATCGGCCAGGTCGACGGCGACCTCGGCGATCCGCTGCGGAGTCAGGGACGCGCGCGGCGCGGCCTGCGGCCGTTCCAGCCGCTCCCACAGCGAGACCTCTTCCGTCTCGTTCTCTTTCGCCACGACGGCCTCCCTCTCCTCGCGTACAGCGTATGCCTGGTAGACGGCGTACACACTCGCGTGTACGTTGTACACCCAGAAGATACGCCGTACACATTCACCCATCGGGGGACCCATGCACCCGCTCCACGTCGCCGTCGTCCAGGGCTCCACCCGCGACGGCCGCCTCGGCCCCGTCGTCGCGAACTGGCTGCTCTCGCACGCCGCGAACCGCCCCGACATGACCGTCGACCTCATCGACCTCGCCGAGACCCCGCTGCCCGCCGTCTTCCCACAGCTCGGCCAGGCCCCGGCCGCCGCGGAGGACCGCGCGCTCCTCGCCGCCGTCTCCCCGCGCCTCGCCGCCGCCGACGCCTTCGTCGTCGTCACGCCCGAGTACAACCACAGCTATCCCGCCTCCCTGAAGAACGCCATCGACTGGCACAACAGGGAGTGGCACGCCAAGCCCGTCGGCTTCGTCGCGTACGGCGGCTTCTCCGGCGGCCTGCGCGCGGTCGAGCATCTGCGGGGAGTCTTCGCCGAGCTGCACGCCGTCACCATCCGCGAGGCCGTCGGACTCCAGGGCGTCTGGGGGCAGTTCGACCAGGAAGGCAAGGCCACCGACCCCGCGGCCGACGCCGCCGCCACCTCGATGCTCGACCAACTCGCCTGGTGGGCCGAGGCCCTGCGCGAGGCCCGCGCCAAGAAGCCCTACGCGGCCTGAACCATGACGACACCCCACGAGACCGAAGCGCGCATCCCCTACCTGGGGATCACCGGGCTGATGCTCGGCATCGTCCTCGCCACCCTCGACGGCACCATCGTCGGCACCGCGCTGCCCACGATCGTCGGCGAGCTCGGCGGCCTCGACCACCTCTCCTGGGTGGTCACCTCCTACCTCCTCACCACCGCCGTCGCGACCCCTCTCTGGGGCAAGATCGGCGATCTGTACGGCCGTAAGGGCAGCTACCTCGCCTCCGTCGCCGTCTTCCTCCTCGGCTCGGTGCTCTCCGGGCTCGCCCAGAGCATGGGGCAGCTCATCGCGTTCCGGGCGCTCCAGGGCATCGGCGCGGGCGGTCTGATGGTGGGCGCCTTCGCGCTCATCGGAGTGCTCGTGGCACCCCGCGACAGCGCCAAGGTGCAGTCGATCAGCGCCGCGATGCTGCCGGTCGCGTTCGTCGGCGGCCCGCTGCTCGGCGGCCTCCTCACCGACCACCTCGACTGGCGCTGGGCCTTCTACGTCAACGTGCCCGTCGGCCTCGCCGCCCTGCTCATCGTCGGAATCGGCATCCACGTGCGCACCGAGCGGATCCGCGCCCGCGTCGACTGGCCCGGCGCCCTGCTGCTCACCCTCGCCATCCTCGCCCTGACCCTCCTCGCGAGCTGGGCCGGCACCACCTACGCCTGGACCTCCCCGCAGATCCTCGGCCTGGCTGTCGTCTCGGCCGCCGCCCTCGCCCTGTTCGTACGGGTCGAGCGGCGGGCCGAGGAGCCGGTCATCCCGCCCCGCCTCTTCCGCAGCCGCAACTTCGCCCTCGCCCAGCTCCTCGGCTTCCTCGTCGGCGCGGGGATGCTCGCGGCGATGAACTATCTGCCGCAGTACCTGCAGTTCGCGCGCGGCCAGTCGTCCACGGCGAGCGGGATGCTCCTGCTGCCGCTGATGCTGGGGATGCTCGTCGTACAACTGGCGACCGGCCGCGCCATCGGCCGCACCGGCCGCTACCGCGCCTATCCGATCCTCGGCGGCGCGCTGATGACCGTCGGCGCGCTCGCCCTGCTCACGCTCGACGTCGACACCCCGACCGCCGTCGCCTCCGCGCTCACGCTCGTCATCGGGGCGGGTATGGGGTTCCTGATGCAGTCGACGCTGCTGATCACCATGAGCAGCGCCGATCCGCGCGACATGGGCGCGGCCGGCGGGACGGTCACCCTCGTCCGTACGATCGGCGGCTCGCTCGGCGTCGCGATGCTGGGCGCGGTCTTCACCGCCCGCCTCGCCGGCGCGGACACCCGGCTGACCCCGGCGCAGCTGAAGGAGCTTCCCACGCCCGTACGGGAGGGGTTCGCGGCGGCGGTGACGAACGGGCTGCACGGGGTGCTCCTGGGCACGGCCGCGCTGGCCGCGCTCGCCCTCGCCGCGTCGTGGTTCGTACGGGAGATCCCTCTCCCCACACGCCAGGGAGCGTCGGGGGACCCCCGGCGGACCGCGCCGGGAGCCGCTCCCGACACGGGTTCCGAGGCGGCCCCCGCCACCGCTACGTCGCCGGAAGCGCCCCCGTCACCTCACCGACCAACGGCAGATCGTCCAGCCCCCCGCCCTTCGTGACGTGGTCCGTCACCAGGTTGGTGCCCACGGGCTTGAAGTCGGCGACCTGGGTGCCGACCCCGTTGTCCAGCGGGTCGACGCCGGTGTTCGCCAGCGGGTCGAGCTGGAGGCTCGTCAGCGGGCCGACGGCGTGGCCGGTGGCCCCGAGGGCCGCGACCGCGTCGCTGCCGACGAGCGAGTCGACCGGCAGCGGCAGCGGGGCAGCCGCCTGGGCGCCCCCGGCGCCCAGGCCGAGCACCGCCGCCCCGGCCGCCGTCGCGGTCAGCCCGGCCTTCAGCAGGGCGCCGCGGCGGGAGGTCCTGGATTGCTTGTGACGCGCCATGAGAGTCCTTCAGCGTTGGGTAATCGCGGAGGCACCGAGCGTAGTTGAGGTGTGATGCTCGATACCAACCCTCGCCCTCGGGGGTCCCCTGCCCGGGGGAATGCTTCACACTGGTGTCCCGTGAGTTCCCTACCGATCCCGACCCGTGTCGTCCTGCTCGCGGGCCCCTCAGGCTCCGGCAAGTCGTCCCTCGCCGCCGTCACCGGCCTCCCGGTCCTGCGCCTCGACGACTTCTACAAGGAGGCCGACGACCCGACGCTCCCGCTGGTCGCGGGCAGCGCCGACATCGACTGGGACTCCCCGCGATCCTGGGACGCCGACGCCGCCGTCGAGGCGATCGCGGAACTGTGCCGTACGGGCCGTACGGACGTCCCCGTGTACGACCTCGCCACCAGCTCGCGCGTGGACCGCGAAGCCCTCGACATCGGCCGGACACCGCTGTTCGTCGCGGAGGGGATCTTCGCCGCGGACATCGTGGAGCGCTGCCAGGACCTCGGAGTCCTCGCCGACGCGCTGTGTCTGCGCGGCCGCCCCTCGACGACGTTCCGCCGCCGGCTCCTCCGGGACCTCAAGGAGGGCCGCAAGTCGGTCCCGTTCCTGCTGCGCCGCGGCTGGCGCCTGATGCGCTCCGAGCGCGCCATCGTGGCCCGCCAGACGGAGCTGGGCGCCCACCCCTGCGCCAAGGACGAGGCCCTGGGCCGCCTGGCGGCGGCAGCGGCCGGCCGTCACAGGACACCGGCGGCACGTTCGTAACGCCGGTCGGGACAACGAGAAACGCGGGTCGTACAAGCCCCCCCGGCTTGTCCGACCCGCGCTGTTTCCCCCGTACCCCCGTACGTCTCCCCGTGTTTCCCCCGTTGCCCCCCGCTGCCTTCAGGCCACCAGCTCGCCGAAGGACTCCTCCTCGTCACGGCCGAAGCTCAGGACCTCGTCCTCGCGCAGCCGGCGCAGGGAGCGCCAGATGCTCGACTTCACCGTGCCGACACTGATGTCCAGGATCTCCGCGATCTCCGGATCCGTACGGCCCTCGTAGTAGCGCAGCACCAGCATCGTGCGCTGGAGCTCGGGCAGCCGGGCCAGGGCCTGCCACAGCACCGCCCGCAGCTCGGTCCCCCGCATCGCGTCCGTGTCGCCCGCCGTCTCCGGCAGCTCCTCGGTGGGGTACTCGTTGAGCTTGCGCCGGCGCCAGGCGCTGATGTGCAGATTCGTCATGGTGCGACGCAGATAGCCGCCCACCGCCGCCTTGTCGCTGATCCGGTCCCAGGCGCGGTACGTCGAGAACAGCGCGCTCTGGAGCAGGTCCTCCGCCTCGAAACGGTCACCGGTCAGGTGGTAGGCGGTGGCGTACAGGGAGGCGCGACGCTCCTGGACGTAGGCGGTGAACTCCGCCTCCGACAGAGACTGTCGCTCCCCCGTGACCTCCCCGTACGCCGCTCCCCCGTCAGCCACGGCGACCATGTACGGCGCCTTGTGCTGACGCCCGACGCTGCGAACGCACCCCCGCCCGTTCACCGCGCCGGACTTCTCCGGGCTCCGCACGACGACATCGTGGAGACGCGTGACTACTGCGCTCGAGGTGGTGCTGTGCAGTGCGTTCATCTCGCGCCCCCCGTCGGTTGGAGTGGGTTTCTGTCCGTGTGCCAAGAAGCTTGCCCGGCCCAGTTCATCGCGGTGTCCGCCGACTGTCACAGCCGTGTCACAGGGGCCGATGCCGCCGCACAGTCGAACTCCGATGGCTCATGGGACAGAATGGCGTCCGTGCCTTTCCTGTTGCTGATCGAGGACGACGACGCCATCCGCACGGCCCTCGAGCTCTCCCTGTCACGCCAGGGCCACCGAGTGGCCACCGCGGCGACGGGCGAGGACGGCCTGAAACTGCTCCGCGAGCAGCGTCCGGACCTGGTCGTCCTGGACGTCATGCTGCCCGGGATCGACGGCTTCGAGGTGTGCCGGCGCATCCGGCGCACCGACCAGCTGCCGATCATCCTGCTGACCGCCCGGAGCGACGACATCGACGTGGTCGTCGGCCTGGAGTCCGGAGCGGACGACTATGTCGTCAAGCCGGTCCAGGGGCGGGTCCTCGACGCCCGGATCCGGGCCGTACTGCGGCGCGGGGAGCGGGAGTCCACGGACTCGGCGACGTTCGGCTCGCTCGTCATCGACCGTTCGGCGATGACGGTGACGAAGAACGGCGAGGATCTCCAGCTCACGCCGACCGAACTGCGACTGCTGCTGGAGCTGAGCCGGCGGCCCGGACAGGCCCTGTCGCGCCAGCAGTTGCTGCGCCTGGTCTGGGAGCACGACTACCTGGGCGATTCGCGTCTGGTCGACGCCTGCGTGCAGCGGCTGCGTGCCAAGGTGGAGGACGTCCCGTCCTCGCCGACCCTGATCCGTACCGTACGCGGCGTCGGCTACAGACTGGACGTCCCTGCGTGAGAAGAGGGATGTTCGCGGGGCTGCGCTTCACCAGCCTGCGGCTGCGGCTGGTCGTCGTCTTCGCCCTCGTGGCGCTGACGGCCGCCGTCTCCGCCTCCGGGATCGCGTACTGGCTGAATCGCGAGGCGGTCCTGACCCGCACCCAGGACGGCGCGCTGAACGACTTCCGGCAGGAGATGCAGAACCGGGCGGCGACGCTGCCGCTGCAGCCCACCGAGGAGGACCTGCGGCGCACGGCCGAGCAGATGGCGGGCGGCAGCTCGGGCTACAGCGTGCTGCTGCTCGGGGAGCGGGCGGCGGGCAAGCCGATCATCGGGGCCTCGAACCCGGACACCTTCACGCTGGCCGACGTACCGGACGCGCTGCGGGACCAGGTGGAGACCGAGCAGCCCCTCACGGACGGCAACGCCTTTCCGTACCACCTGTTCTGGCAGCGCACACAGCGAGGTCAGACGCCGTACCTGGTCGGCGGGGCGAAGGTCGACGGCGGCGGGCCCACCGGCTACATGTACAAGTCGCTGGACGCCGAGCGGGCGGACCTGAACTCGCTGGCCTGGTCGCTGGGGATCGCGACCGCTCTCGCGCTGGTCGGCTCCGCGCTGCTCGCGCAGGCCGCCGCCACGACCGTCCTGCGGCCGGTGCACCGGCTCGGAGAGGCGGCCCGGCAGCTGGGCGAGGGCAAGCTCGACACGCGGCTGCGGGTCTCGGGCACGGACGAACTGGCCGATCTGTCACGGACGTTCAACGGCGCCGCGGAGTCCCTGCAGAAGAAGGTCGACGACATGAGCGCACGGGAGGAGTCCAGCCGGCGCTTCGTCGCGGACATGTCCCACGAACTGCGCACCCCTCTGACCGCGCTGACCGCCGTCACCGAGGTCCTGGAGGACGAGCAGGACTCCCTCGACCCGATGATCGCGCCGGCCGTGGCGCTCGTGGTCAGCGAGACGCGGCGGCTGAACGACCTGGTGGAGAACCTGATGGAGGTGACCCGCTTCGACGCGGGCACCGCGCGGCTCGTCCTCGACGACGTCGATGTGGCCGACCAGGTCACCGCGTGCATCGACGCCCGGGCCTGGCTGGACGCCGTCGAGCTGGACGCCGAGCGCGGGATCGTGGCGCGGCTCGACCCGCGCCGGCTCGACGTGATCCTGGCGAACCTCATCGGCAACGCGCTCAAGCACGGCGGATCGCCGGTGCGGGTCGCGATCCGTACGGAGGACGGGGAGCTGGTGATCGAGGTACGGGACCACGGTCCGGGCATCCCTGAGGAGGTCCTGCCGCATGTCTTCGACCGCTTCTACAAGGCGAGCGCGTCCCGGCCGCGCTCGGAGGGCAGCGGTCTGGGTCTGTCGATCGCCATGGAGAACGCGCTGATCCACGGCGGTTCGATCACCGCCGCGAACTCACCGGACGGCGACGGCGCCGTGTTCGTCCTGCGCCTTCCGCAGGACGCCGATGCCGACGCGGACGCCGACGCGACCGACGGCGGCGAGCAGGGCGAGGTGGAGGAGAGTTGAGCCGTCTTCGCCGTACGGGATTCCTGGCGGCGGCCGTCGTGGCCGTCGTGCTCGCCTCCGGATGCGGGATCAGGACGACATCGGTGCCCGTGGACGCGGGGCCGGCGCCTTCACGGGTGCCGTGCAGCGTGTCGGGCGACGAGGTCGCCATGCAGTCCACGGGGATTCCGGTCCAGGTCTTCCTGCTGTGCGGTTCGCAGCTGGAGGCGGTGGACCGCAGGTCGCCGCTGCCCGAGGAGAAGGCCGACGGGGACCCGGTGCGGACCGCGTCGACGCTGCTCACGCAGCTGGTCAGTGAGCCGTCGGACAGCGAGCGGGAGGCCGGGTTCTCCACGGCGGTGAAGGGGCCGCTGGTCGTCAGCGGCGGTCACAAGGGCGATCCCACGGACACGCTGCGGCTGAGCAGGCAGCCGGAGGACCTGACGCCGACGGCCCTCGCGCAGATCGTCTGCACCTTCGCCCGGAGCTCGGCAGGCGCGGGCGGGGACACGGTGGTCCTCGGCGGACCCGGCGGCTATCCGCCGCACCGCTATCGGTGCACCCCCGAGCTGAGGGAACGCCCCGAGTCGGCCGCCCCGACGGTGGCGGCGCCGGAGCCGTCGGCGTCCTGAGGCGGGACGCCGCGGAGGCTCCGGACCTCGCGGGCCGGGACTCGCTCGTCTCCTGAAGTGAGCCGTCGCGTGGGCGGCGGAACCGATTCCGGCACGGGGCGCGTCTTGGGGGGCGTGCAGCGTCAAGGTTCGGGCGGCAGTGCCGCCATGGTCGTACGCGTGGCGGGGTTCGCCTTCCTCCTCGCGCATCTGCTCCTCGTCGCCTGGGTGACACTCCGCCCACGCGACGTGGCCTGGGTGACCGCGCCGAACCTGACCCCACTCGCCGGGATCAAGGCGGATCTGGCGTTCGGCCCGGCCGAGGCGGCCCGGCGGATCGGCGAGGGACTGCTGCTCCTGGCCCCGCTCGGTGTCCTGCTCCCGATGGCGGACGGACGGCTCCATGTGTCGCCGCTGGCCTCCCTGGCCCGTACCGTCGCCGCCGGAGCGCTGATCTCCCTCGCCGTCGAACTGCTCCAGACCGCCGTGCCGGGGCAGGTCGTGGACGTGGACTCCCTGCTCCTGAACACCGTCGGGGTGGCGGTGGCCCATCTGCTCGTGGTGCCGGCGGGCCGGGCGCGGCTGCGTCGCAGGAGGGCCCCCCGGGCGGGCCGGTCCCCCTCCGGGACCAGGCGGAACCGGGGTTCGGCCCTGCTGCGGGATGAGGGTTCTCAGGGGGCTACCCCGACGATTCCCAGGGTCGGGATCGCCCCGTAGACCGACGCTTTGTCCCCCCGTCCGGCGCGAGTATGGAGTCATCGGGAGCCCGACGGAGCGGCTCCCGGGAGATGCCTCTCGAAGGAGCCCACCATGGCCGCACTTGCCCGCCCCCGTGACGGACGCATGATCGGCGGAGTGTGCGCAGCGCTGGCACGGCGCTTCGGCACCTCGGCCACCACCATGCGGGTCATCTTCCTCGTCTCGTGTCTGCTGCCCGGTCCGCAGTTCCTGCTGTACCTGGCGCTGTGGCTGCTGCTGCCGGAGGAGAAGTCGGCGAGCACGGCCTGGTAGGGGCACAGGACGCACAGACGCCGATGGGGCGCGTACCCGGTCCGGGTGCGCGCCCCATCGGCGTGTGGGGTGGTGTGTGTGATCAGCCGATCGGCAGGCCGTTCAGCGGCAGGCCGCCGAGCAGGCCACCGACCGGGGTGTTGCCGAGCGCGCCGGTGGCGCTGTCGAGCGGGGCGTGCTCGACGGCCTGGCCGGCAGCGGCCGGGAGGGTCTTGGCGCCCTCGCCGAGGGAGGCCTGGCCGCCCAGGAGGGACTCGCCGGCGCCGTCGGGGAGCTCGGTGAGGCCCTCGCCCAGCGGCACGGTCTGGGTGACCAGACCGAGCGCGTCGGGGGCGGCGGGCAGCGGCGATGCGGCGGCGGCCGTGCCGGCGGCGGCAGCGGCGAAAGCGGCACCGAGAGCGGCGACACCGAGCGTCTTGGCGGCAGACTGCTTCATCAGAGAATCATCCTTGAGGATCTTGGGGATCTTGGAGCTTCGGGACAAGCAGGGTTTTGCGGGGACTGCAGAGCGGCTTTGCGAACCAGCCATTCACATGACACTCGACAAACACCGAAATGCGACCGGAGGTCACGCCTCCGGTCGCCCCGACTCCTCGTCCGGAGCCCTCCCTCGACCCGTCCTCACTCCGCCTGAGCGGAAGAACCACTGGTCGCAGCGGTCTGCTGGAACAGCCATTCGGACTTCAACTCGGCATATCCGGGCTTGATCACGTCATTGATCATCGCGAGGCGTTCATCGAAAGGAATGAACGCTGATTTCATCGCATTGACCGAGAACCACGCCATGTCGTCGAGCGTGTATCCGAACGCCTCGACCAGCAGCTCGAATTCCCGGCTCATGCTCGTCCCGCTCATGAGGCGGTTGTCGGTGTTGACGGTCGCCCGGAAGTGCAGCTTGCGGAGCAGACCGATGGGGTGCTCCGCGATGGAGTCCGCGGCTCCGGTCTGGAGGTTGGAGGTCGGGCACATCTCCAGCGGGATCCGCTTGTCCCGTACGTACGCGGCGAGCCGGCCGAGCGCCACCGAGCCGTCCTCGGCGACCTCGATGTCGTCGATGATGCGGACGCCGTGCCCCAGCCGGTCGGCGCCGCACCACTGCAGGGCCTGCCAGATGGACGGCAGACCGAAGGCCTCACCGGCGTGGATGGTGAAGTGGTTGTTCTCGCGCTTCAGATACTCGAAGGCGTCGAGGTGCCGGGTGGGCGGGTAACCGGCCTCGGCGCCCGCGATGTCGAAGCCGACGACACCGGAGTCGCGGTAGCGGTTGGCGAGTTCGGCGATCTCCAGGGCACGGGCGGCGTGCCGCATGGCGGTGAGCAGGGCGCCGACGCGGATGCGGTGGCCGCCGGCCCTGGCCCGCCGCTCGCCTTCGCGGAAGCCCTCGTTGACGGCCTCGACGACCTCCTCCAGGGTGAGCCCGGCCTCCAGATGCTGCTCGGGGGCGTAGCGCACCTCGGCGTAGACGACGCCGTCCTCGGCGAGGTCGACCGCGCACTCGGCGGCGACCCTGAAGAGGGCATCGCGGGTCTGCATGACGGCGCAGGTGTGCGCGAAGGTCTCCAGATACCGCTCCAGCGAGCCGGAGTCGGCGGCCTCACGGAACCAGATGCCGAGCTTGTCGGGTTCGGTCTCGGGGAGGTTGTCGTAGCCCTGCTCGAGGGCGAGGTCGATGATCGTGCCGGGGCGCAGTCCGCCGTCGAGGTGATCGTGGAGGAGCACCTTCGGGGCGCGGCGGATCTGGTCCGCGGTGGGGACGTTGGGGATCTGGCTCGTCATTGCCGCACTCTAGCCCCTACGCGCGTAGAGCGCCCCTCCTCAACCCGCTTGTCGATACGTAACAGTGACCGCGCGTACGGATGGCGTACACCTCGGCTTCTGAGACTGTTCTGCCATGGCGCACTCCGCACTCGTAGGGACTGCCGGCAGCCGGACACCCCGGCTCGGACGGCCCGTCGGCGCATCGCACCCCGGTTCGGCGGTGGGCGGTGTGGTCCTGCTTCTCCCGGACGGGGAGGTGACCTCCGCGCGGGGGGCCTCGGTGCGGGCCCATGCGGCGCTGCTGCCGCTGGGGCGGCGACTGGCCGCGGCGGGGCGCGCCGACGGTCTCGTGGTGCACGTGGTGCGCTACCGGGGGCGCGGCTGGAACGGTACGGACGCCCAGTTGGCCGGGGACGCGTCCTGGGCGGTGGCGGAGGCGGTACGGCGCTACGGCGACGTCCCGGTCTGTCTCGCGGGCCACGGGATGGGAGCCCGAGCCGCGCTGCGGGCGGCCGGGCACACGGCGGTCGACGCGGTGCTCGCGCTGGCGCCCTGGCTGCCGGAGGACGACGTGGCGGCGGAGCCGGAGCCGGTGCGCCAGTTGGTGGGTCGCCGGGTGCTGATCGCGCACGGAACGAACGACGCCCGGACGGATCCGGAGCTGTCGTACCGGCTCGCGGAGCGGGCGAAGAAGTCGAACCGCGACACCTGCCGCTTCGAGGTGCACTCGGACGGCCATGCGCTGCGCCAGTACCACGACGAAATCCGGGCCCTGGCCGCGGACTTCGTCCTCGGCTCGCTCTTCACCCACCCCTATGCCCGCCCGGTCGCCGACGCCCTGGCGGCCCCGCCTCCGCTGGGTCTGCGGATGCCCCTGGCGGCGGGCTTCGGCCGCGGGCCGCGCCGGTAGGGGGTCACTCCGGCAGCAGGCTGCCCCGTTTGCTCAGCAGGAACTTCTTGAAGGCCGCCACCGGCGCCGTGTCCGGGTGGCCGTCGAGCCAGGCGACGCCGATCTCGCGGACGGCGCGCGGGGCCGTCACCGTGAGTTCGACGACGCCGGGACGCGGAACGGCAGGCGGCGGCAGCAGGGCGACGCCGAGGCCGGCCGCGACCAGGCCGCGCAGGGTCTCGGCCTCCTCGCCCTCGAAGGCGACGCGCGGGGTGAACCCGGCCTCGGCGCACAGATCGTCGGTGATGCGGCGCAGCCCGTAGCCGGGCTCCAGGGTCACGAAGGTCTCCTCGGCGGCCTCCGCGAGCCGTACCCGCTTGCGCGAGGCGAGCCGGTGGTCGTCGGGGACCACGAGTCGCAGGCGCTGCTCGTCGATGCGACGGGCGACCAGATCCGGGGCGTCGGGCACGGGCGAGGTCAGGCACAGGTCCAGGTCCCCGGCCCGCAGCCGCTCGATCATCGCCTCGCCGTAGTTCTGGACGAGGGTGAAGCGGATCCGGGGGTGGTCGACACGGAAGGCGCGGATGAGTCCGGGAACGGTCTCCGAGCCCATGGTGTGCAGGAACCCGAAGGCGACCCGCCCCGCCGCCGGGTCCGCGTCCGCCCGTACGGAGTCGGCCGCCCGTTCCACCTCGGCGAGCGCCCGCTCGGCCGAAGCGTAGAAGGTGCGTCCGGCCGGGGTGAGCGAGACCGTGCGGCCCTTGCGGGCGAAGAGCGCCACCCCGAGGTCCTGCTCCAGCCGGACCATCGCCCGTGACAGCGTCGACTGCGGCACTCCCATCTCGGCCGCCGCCCTGGTCACATGCTCGTGCCGGGCCACCGCCGCGAAGTACGCGAGCCGAGGCGCGAGCAGCAGCCCCATGTCTTCTTCGTAACTACTCGGTGACAGTCGACCCTGTGACCTGTACTCATGCACCATGGGAACGATTACAGCAGTTCCGTGCATTGGACGCATGAAATGAATCGTCCTACGTTCGAGACATGCCTTCCGCCAGTACCAAGGCGGCCGCCACCAGCACGGCCGCCGACACCCGCCTCACTCCCGGTGCCTCCGGCTACCGCCGCATGAGCTTCGCCCTCTTCGCCGCCGGACTCGCCACCTTCGCTCTCCTCTACTCCACCCAGGCCCTCCTCCCCGCGATCTCGGCGGAGTTCGGCGCCACCGCCTCCGCGGCCTCCTGGACGGTCTCCGCCGCCACCGGCGCGCTCGCCCTTCTCGTCCTCCCGCTGAGCGCCCTCTCCGAGCGCCTCGGACGACGCACGATGATGACGTGGTCGCTCGCCGTCGCGGTGATCGTCGGACTCCTCGTCCCCTTCGCCCCGAACCTCGAGTGGCTGATCGCCCTGCGCGCGGTCCAGGGCGCGGCGCTCGCGGGTCTGCCCGCCTCCGCCATGGCGTTCCTCGCCGAGGAGGTGCGGCCGAAGGCGCTGGTCGCCGCGATCGGTCTCTTCGTCGCGGGCAACTCGATCGGTGGCATGAGCGGCCGGATCGTCACCGGCTGGGCGTCCCAGATGTGGGGCTGGCGCGCGGGGCTCCTCGCGGTCGGTCTGATGGCGGTGGCCTGCGCGGTCGTGTTCCGTCTGCTGCTCCCCAAGGCCCGTCACTTCACGCCCGGTTCACTGAACCCGAAGGCACTGGCGAAGACGGTCCGCACCCACCTCGCCGACCCGCTGCTGATGCGCCTGTACGCGATCGGCGCGCTGTTCATGACGGTGTTCGGCGCGGTGTACACCGTGATCGGCTACCGCCTGGTCGAGGCCCCGTTCTCGCTCCCGCAGGGCGTGGTCGGCTCGATCTTCCTGGTCTACCTCGTCGGTACGGTCTCCTCGGCCGCCGCCGGGAAGCTGGTCGGCCGCCTCGGCCGGCGCGGGGCGCTCTACCTGGCCGTCGGCACGACCGCGGCGGGCCTGCTGCTCTCGCTCGCCGACGACCTCGCCGCCGTCCTGCTCGGTCTGGTCCTGATCACGGCCGGCTTCTTCGCCGGACACGCGGTCGCCTCCTCCTCGGTGAGCCGTACGGCCAAGACCGGCCGCGCGCAGGCGTCGGCGCTCTACCAGTCCGCGTACTACCTGGGCAGCAGCGCGGGCGGCACGCTCGGCGCGATCGCCTTCCACTCCGGCGGCTGGGCCGGCACGGTCCTCCTCGGCCTGGTCGCGGTCCTCGGCGTCGTGTCGATCACGCTCTACGGCAGCCACAGCGCGCGGGTGGCGGCGCGCACCGAGGCCCGCTGCCCCCGGCTCCGTACAGCTCACTGAATCCGTCCCGGATCCGTACAACCGCCGCGCTCCCCCGATCGTCCTAAATCTTAGGACTCTAGGGGGAGTTGGTGATCATGAACCGGATTCAAGCGCGTGCCCTGGCCGCCCTCGGCATCACCTCCATGGTGGTGCCGTTGACGGTCGCTCTCGGCGCGGCACCGGCGCAGGCGGCCTCGTGCAACGTGACGACGGGGCCGTACCAGAAGCAGGTGGAGAAGTTCCTGGGGCGGACGGTGGACGGGCGGCAGTCGCTCGCCGACTGCAAGGCGATCCAGGCGTTCCAGCGCACGCACGGCATCACCCCGACACAGGGGTACGCCGGTCCGCTGACCTGGCGGACGATGTCCACGATGCTGGCGCAGAAGGCGGCCGGGAAGAACCCGAACGCGGCCAAGAAGTGCCCGACCAACAAGGGCCGGATCGCCTGTGTCGACCTGACGCGGCAGCTGACCTGGATCCAGGACGGCGCGAAGCTGAAGTACGGCCCGGTGCCCGTCCGTACGGGCAAGGACGGGACCGAGACCCGTACCGGCCTCAAGAGGATCTACTGGCGCAACATCAACCACTGGTCGACGATCTACCACGTGTCCATGCCGTACTCGCAGTTCTTCGACGGCGGGCAGGCGTTCCACTCCACCACCAAGTCCATGTGGAACCCGCCGGGTTCGGGCGGCTGCGTGAACATGCGTCCGGCCGATGCGAAGGCGTACTGGAACCTGCTGAGGAACGGCGACGACGTGTACGTCTACGGACGGAAGCCCGGAACCTGACCCCGGCTGTCAGTGGGCTGCGGTAGCTTCCCCTCATCGGCACAGCACCGGTGCCGGTGAGGGGCGAGTGGGGTGGACCTGCATGAGTGACCTGGCGACCGCGGACCGGAACTCCGAACTGGAGAAGTACCGCACGGAGCTGACCGGTTACTGCTACCGGATGCTCGGCTCCTCGTTCGAGGCCGAGGACGCCGTGCAGGACACGATGGTCCGCGCCTGGCGGTCCCTCGACTCCTTCGAGGGGCGATCGTCGCTGCGCTCCTGGCTGTACCGCATCGCGACCAACGTCTGCCTCGACTCGCTGAACGCGGGCAACAGGCGGGCCCGGCCGATGGATCTGACCGCCGCCACCCCGGTCGCGCAGGCGCAGCTGAACGCCCGGCCGGAGATCACCTGGCTGGAGCCGGTGCCGGACGGTCGGGTGCTTCCGTCGGTGGCCGACCCGGCGGACACGGCGGTGTCCCGCGAGACCGTACGGCTCGCTTTCGTCGCCGCGCTGCAGCACCTGCCGCCGAAGCAGCGCGCCGTGCTGATCCTGCGCGAGGTGCTGGCCTGGAAGGCGAGCGAGGTCGCGGAGCTGCTCGACACCACGGTCGCCTCGGTGAACAGCGCCCTCCAGCGGGCGCGCGCCACGATCGCGGAGAACGAGCCGACCGTCTCGGACACCGCGAACCCGTTGGACGAGGAGCAGAAGGAGCTCCTGGAGCGCTATGTCGCCGCCTTCGAGGGGTACGACATGAAGGCACTCACGGCGCTCCTGCACGAGGACGCGACGATGTCCATGCCGCCGTACGACCTGTGGCTGCGGGGACACGACGACATCGTGGGCTGGATGCTCGGGGTCGGCGAGGTCTGCTCGGGCTCGAAGCTGGTGCCGACCGTGGCGAACGGCTCGCCGGCGTTCGCGCAGTACCACCCGGACCCGGAGGGCGGTTACAGCCCGTGGGCGCTGATCGTCCTGGAGCTGAGGGACGGCAAGGTCGGCGGGATGGACTTCTTCCTGGACACCAAGCGGTGGTTCCCGCTCTTCGACCTGCCGGAGCGGCTGGAGGCGTAGGGACACCCCTACGGCCGAAGTGGCTCACAGCAGCGTGTCCGCGAGACCGACGAGCCCGAGGAGCAGCCGGAGCTCGGCACCGGCGCCCTGGAACCGGAGCCGGTGCCCGAGGCGCCCGGCGGCCAGCTTCAGCCGCGCCAGGGCGTTCACGGCCGCGAGATCGGCATGGGTGAGCCCGCCGACGTCACAGACCACGTCGGTGGGCGGCCACCGTTCCAGTACGGCGCACAGCCGGGCGATCTCGTCCGGGGTGGCCCGGGCGGCAAGGGTCAGAACGAGCGGTTGACTGGTGTCCACATCTGGGAGACCCCCGCCACGGTCGGAACTCATCGGAGCGCCTAGGGTGCGGCCCATGACGGAATTGGTGATCTTCGACTGTGACGGCGTCCTCGTGGACAGCGAGCGCATCTACTGCCGGGTGGACCGAGAGGTCTTCGCACTCCTCGGAGCGGAGTTCACCGAGGCCGAGGTCGTCGATCGGTTCGTCGGCTCGTCGACCGAGATGCTCACGGCGATCCTCGAGGAGCGTCTCGGACGCCCCCTGGAGCCGGACTGGCACCGCGCCTACAAGCACCTGTACGACGAGGCCCTGGACGCGGAACTGACGGTGGTCGACGGCGTGACGGACGTACTCGACGCGCTGAACGTGCCCTTCTGCCTGGCGTCGAACGGCAGCCACGCCTCGATCCGCAGGAACCTGACGCGGGTGGGCCTGCTGGACCGTTTCGAGGGCCGGATCTTCAGCGCGCGCGACGTCCCGCGTGGCAAGCCCGCCCCTGATCTCTTCCTCCACGCGGCGGCCTCCATGGGCGTCCCGCCGGAGCGCTGCGCGGTGGTCGAGGACAGCCCGTACGGAGTCCAGGCCGCCCGCGCCGCGGGGATGCGGGCCTTCGGCTACTGCGGGGGTCTGACCCGGGCGGACCGGCTGACGGGCGCGGAGACGGTGGTCTTCGACGACATGCGCGAGCTGCCGGGGCTGCTCGGGGTGCCTGTGGTGTGAGGGCGGGGGGGCGTTCCCCGGCGCCGTGACACCGGACGAGCGGCTAGTCGATGGGGAACAGGCCGGTGTCGATCACGAGGTCGAAGGGGGCGGGAAGGTGCAGGTCCTCGCCGAATTCGACGGAGGCCAGCACGCGGTACAGGCTGTTCTTCGGCTCCCCGTAGAGCGTTGCCGTGGCCTTGCCCGAGTGCCAGCGGTCCACGAGCAGATAGAGCGGGACGCCTGCGGTGGCATAGCCGTGCAGCTTGTGGATCCGATCGTGGTTCGCGTTGTTCCGGGACGTCACCTCGACCACGAGACGGGACTCCCCTGCCGCCACGTGACCGCTGGCGTTCCGGGGCGCGGATTTGGGAATGACCGCGATGTCAGGCACGTACAGGCCGAGTCGCTCGGGGATGGTGACACTGACGGACTGGTAGACGCCCCAGTCCCGGGGGATGACGGAGTAGAGCAGTCGCTGTACCTCGTCGACGGTGTCGCTGTGCTCCCACGACGGGGTAGGCGCCACGGTGATGATCCCCCTGATGATCTCCACCCGGCAGCCCTCAGGGGTGCCCGTCTCCTCCCGGATCCGGACAAGCTCGTCCCAGCCCTCGCCCACAGAGGGCTCGGGCTCGACGGCGAGTGCGCTCATGGTGTGCTCCTCGATCGGTCGTCACCGATCCCAGCATGCCGAACGGGACCGGTGGAGGTCCACCGGTCCCGTTCACCCGAAAGTGCCCTCGGCACATGCCGATAGCGATCAAATGATCAGGCGATGCGGTCCAGGACGATCGGGTTCGGGGTGAACGCCGTGCCCTCCGGGGCGATGTCCCACGCGCCGTCCAGCGACTTCAGGGCGTAGTCGAACTTCTCCGGGGTGTCCGTGTGCAGGGTCACCAGCGGCTGGCCCGCCGTGACCGTGTCGCCCGGCTTGGCGTGGAGCTCGACGCCGGCGCCGGCCTGGACCGGGTCCTCCTTGCGGGCGCGGCCGGCACCGAGACGCCAGGCCGCGATGCCGATGTCGTACGCGTCGAGGCGGGTGAGGACACCCGAGGACGGAGCCGTGACGACCTGCTTCTCACGGGCCACCGGAAGGGCCGCGTCCGGGTCGCCGCCCTGGGCCGCGATCATGCGACGCCAGACGTCCATCGCCGAGCCGTCCGCCAGCGCCTTCGCCGGGTCCGCGTCCCTGATCCCGGCCGCGTCGAGCATCTCGCGGGCCAGCGCGATCGTCAGCTCGACGACGTCCGCCGGGCCGCCGCCCGCCAGGACCTCGACGGACTCGCGGATCTCCAGGGCGTTGCCGGCCGTGAGGCCGAGCGGGGTGGACATGTCGGTGAGCAGGGCGACCGTCTTCACGCCGCTGTCCGTACCGAGGCCGACCATCGTGTGGGCCAGCTCCTGCGCGTCCGCGAGGTTCTTCATGAAGGCGCCGGTGCCGACCTTGACGTCCAGGACGAGCGAACCGGTGCCCTCGGCGATCTTCTTCGACATGATCGAGGAGGCGATCAGCGGGATCGCCTCGACCGTGCCCGTCACGTCACGCAGGGCGTAGAGCTTCTTGTCGGCGGGGGCGAGCCCGTCGCCCGCCGCGCAGATGACCGCGCCGGTCGTGTCGAGGACGTGCAGCATCTCCTCGTTGGAGAGCAGCGCGCGCCAGCCCGGAATGGCCTCCAGCTTGTCGAGCGTGCCACCGGTGTGACCGAGGCCCCGGCCCGACAGCTGCGGCACGGCCGCGCCGCAGGCGGCGACGAGCGGGGCGAGCGGAAGAGTGATCTTGTCGCCGACGCCACCGGTGGAGTGCTTGTCGGAGGTCGGGCGGGAGAGGGACGAGAAGTCCATGCGCTCGCCGCTGGCGATCATCGCCGCGGTCCAGCGCGCGATCTCGCCACGGTTCATGCCGTTGAGCAGGATCGCCATGGCCAGGGCCGACATCTGCTCGTCCGCGACCTCGCCGCGGGTGTAGGCGTCGATGACCCAGTCGATCTGCTCGGGGCTCAGCTCACCCTTGTCCCGCTTGGTGCGGATGACGGAGATGACGTCCATGTGTGGTGCCTCTTTCTACGCGCATAGAGGGGGAAAGGAGGAGCGGCCCTCCCATCGTGCCGGAAGGGCCGCTCCGAGGTCCTACTTGGCGAGGTGGCCGGGGCCGAACGCCTGCGGCAGCATCTCCGCCAGCGTCAGGAGCCCCTCCGGGGTCTCCAGCACGAGCTCGGGGCCGCCGAACTCGTACAGCAGCTGCCGGCACCGTCCGCACGGCACCAGCGGGCCGCCCAGGCCGTCCACGCAGACGAAGTGGGTCAGCCGGCCGCCGCCGGTCGCCTGGAGCTGCGAGACGAGCCCGCACTCCGCGCACAGCCCGAGGCCGTACGAGGCGTTCTCCACGTTGCAGCCGGAGACCACCCGCCCGTCGTCGACGAGCGCGGCGGCGCCGACCGGGTAGCCCGAGTACGGGGCGTACGCCCGGGACATGGCATCCCGCGCGACCTCCCGGAGGGCCTCCCAGTCCGGCACCTGGGCGCTGGACGTCACTTGCCCTCGCCCTTGCGGTAGCGCATGCCGTCCGCCTTGGGCATCCGCAGACGCTGCGCCGACAGCGACAGCACCAGCAGCGTGACCACGTACGGCGTGGCGCTGACGAACTCGACCGGGACCGTCTCCGTGCCCAGGTACCAGATGAACACGCCGACACCGATGACGATGGCGATCGAGGAGGTGATCCAGCGCTTCTTGTACGCCTTCCAGGCCGCGATCGCGACGAGGACGGCGAACAGCAGCAGGAGCAGCGCGTGCACGGACTCGCCGCCGCTGCGCAGCTGGAGAGCGTCGGCGAAGCCGAACAGGCCCGCGCCCATGGCCAGGCCGCCCGGCCGCCAGTTGCCGAAGATCATCGCCGCGAGGCCGATGTAGCCGCGGCCACCGGTCTGGCCCTCGTTGTAGATGTGCGAGGTGACCAGCGACAGGAACGCGCCACCGAGACCGGCGAGACCGCCGGAGACGATCACGGCGATGTACTTGTACTTGTAGACGTTGACGCCGAGGGACTCGGCGGCGATCGGGTTCTCACCGCAGGAGCGCAGGCGCAGACCGAACGCGGTCTTCCACAGCACGAAGAACGTACCGATCACCAGCAGCACGGCGATGATCGTGACCACCGAGACGTTGGTGACGAGGCCGCCGAGGATGCCGGCGATGTCCGAGATCAGGAACCAGTGGTGCTTCTCGATGTCGGCCAGCCAGTCGGACAGACCGGGGATCGTGACCGAGGTGATCTCCTCGGCCGGCGGGGACTGCTTCGGGCTGCCGCCCTTGGCCGCGGCCTCGCCGCTGTTGAACCACAGCTTGGCGAAGTAGGTGGTGAAACCGACCGCCAGGATGTTGATCGCGATACCGGAGATGATGTGGTCGACACCGAAGGTGACGGTGGCGACCGCGTGCAGCAGACCGCCGAGCATGCCGCCCACGATGCCGGCGAGGATGCCGAGCCAGGGGCTGGTCTGCCAGCCGGCCCAGGCACCGAAGAAGGTGCCGAGGATCATCATGCCCTCGAGGCCGATGTTGACCACGCCCGCACGCTCGGCCCACAGGCCACCGAGACCGGCGAGACCGATCGGCACGGCGAGCGAGAGCGCGGCGCCGACCTGGCCGGCCGAGGTGAGGTCCTGCGCGCCGGTGATGGCCCGGACGGCGGAGAGGGCGATGAGCCCGCCCGCGACGATCAGCAGGATCCAGGGGAGCGAGAGGCGGGTGCGGCCGCCCTTGCCGCCGGCCGCCTTGGGCGCGGCGGGCGGCGGGGTGGAAGTCGCCGTGGCGGTCACGCCGACACCTCCGTCGTGTTGTTGGAACGGGCCTGGGCCGCGAGCTTCTCGCCGACCTGACGCTGCTGGCGCTTGACGCCGTAGCGGCGGACGACCTCGTAGGCGATGACGACGCAGAGGACGATGACGCCCTGCATGACGCCGACGATCTCCCGGTCGTAGTCCTCGAACTCCAGCTGCTGGCCGCCGCGCTCCAGGAAGCCCCAGAGGATCGCGGCGAGCGCGATGCCGATCGGGTGGTTGCGGCCGAGGAGGGCGATGGCGATACCGGTGAAACCGATGCCGACGGGGAAGTCGCCGCCGAACTCGTACGAGTCGTTGAGCAGGGTCGGCATACCGATCAGACCGGCCATGGCGCCGGAGATCAGCATGGAGGTGACGACCATCTTCTTCACGTTGACACCGCTGGCCGCGGCGGCCGTGTCGGACTGGCCGACGGTGCGCAGGTCGAAGCCGAAGCGGGTGCGGGAGAGCGTGAACCAGTAGGCGACGCCCGCGATGGCCGCGACGACGACGAAGCCGTAGATCGGGGTCGGCGTGGTCGGGAACTCGAAGAAGCGCGAGGACTCCGGCAGCGGGGTCGTGGCGACCTTGGTGCCGGCCGCGTCCAGGTGGCCGAGGCGGCCGGGCTGGAGCAGGTAGCCGATGATCGCGGTCGCGATGAAGTTCAGCATGATCGTCGAGACGACCTCGCTGACGCCCCGCGTGGTCTTCAGGACACCGGCGATGCCCGCCCACATGGCGCCGACGATCATCGCGGTGATGATGATCAGCGGGATCTGGACGATGCCCGGCAGGGTCAGCGCCCCACCGACGGCGGCGGCGAAGAAGGCCGCGAGACGGTACTGGCCGTCGACGCCGATGTTGAACAGGTTCATGCGGAAGCCGATGGCCACCGCGATGCCCGCCAGGTAGTACGTCGTCGCCTTGTTGATGATGTAGACCTGGCTGTCCGACTTGATGCCGTAGTCGAACATGATGCCGAAGGCGCTGAACGGCTCCTTGCCGGTGGCCGCGAGCACCAGGGCGGTGATCAGGAAGGCGGCGACGATCGCGAGCAGCGGTGCCGCGATGCCGAGGAGCAGCCGCTCCTTGTCGAACTTCTTCATCGGGCCTCGTCCTCCGGGCCGTCGGTGCCCTCAGGGCTCTCAGGGTGCTCAAGGTGGCCGGCGGCGGCGCCGGTCATGGCCGAGCCCAACTCCTCCGGGGTGATGGTCGCCGGGTCGGCGTCCGCGACGAGCCGGCCGCGGTACATCACGCGCAGGGTGTCGGAGAGGCCGATCAGCTCGTCCAGGTCGGCGGAGATCAGCAGGACCGCCAGGCCCTCGCGGCGAGCCGCACGGATCTGGTCCCAGATCTGTGCCTGCGCGCCGACGTCCACACCCCGGGTGGGGTGCGCGGCGATCAGCAGCTTGGGGTCGTGGCTCATCTCGCGGCCGACGATCAGCTTCTGCTGGTTTCCGCCGGAGAGGGAGGCCGCGGTGACCTCGATGCCGGGGGTACGGACGTCGTACTCGCGGACGATCCGCTCGGTGTCCTTGCGGGCGGCCTTGAGGTCGAGGATGGCGCCCTTGGAGTTGGGCTTCTCGGTGACGTGGCCGAGGATGCGGTTCTCCCAGAGGGGGGCCTCCAGGAGCAGACCGTGCCGATGGCGGTCCTCGGGGATGCAGCCGATGCCGTCCTCGCGACGCTTGCGCGTCGGAGCGGCGGAGATGTCCGCGCCGTCGAGGGTCACGACACCCCGGTCGGCGTTGCGCATGCCCATGATCGTGTCGACGAGCTCGGACTGGCCGTTGCCCTCGACGCCGGCGATGCCGAGCACCTCGCCCTTGTGGATGGTGAAGGTGATGCCGCCGAGGACCGCACGGACCACGCCGTCGGGGTCGACGGCGCTCAGCGACAGGTCCTGGACCGTCAGCATCGGCACGTCCGTGACCGTCGACTCGCGGGTCTCCGGCGAGGGCAGCTCGGCGCCGACCATCAGCTCGGCGAGCTGCTTGGTGGTGGTGTGCTTCGGGTCGGCGGTGCCGACCGTGGTGCCGCGCCGGATGACGGTGATCTCGTCGGCGACCGACAGGACCTCGCCCAGCTTGTGCGAGATGAAGATGACCGTCAGGCCCTCGGCCTTGAGCTCGCGCAGGTTGTCGAAGAGCGCGTCGACCTCCTGCGGGACGAGCACGGCGGTCGGCTCGTCGAGAATCAGGGTGCGGGCGCCGCGGTAGAGGACCTTGAGGATCTCCACGCGCTGACGGTCGGCCACACCGAGGTCCTCCATGAGGGCGTTCGGGCGGACGCCGAGGCCGTACGCGTCGGAGATCTCCTTGATCCTGGCGCGGGCCTTGTCGCCGATGCCGTACAGCTTCTCGGAGCCGAGGACGACGTTCTCGAGGACGGTGAGGTTGTCCGCGAGCATGAAGTGCTGGTGCACCATGCCGACACCGCGGGCGATGGCGTCTCCGGGGTTGTGGAACGTCACCAGCTCGCCGTCGACCGTGATGGTGCCCTCGTCCGGCTTCTGCATGCCGTAGAGGATCTTCATCAGGGTCGACTTGCCCGCGCCGTTCTCGCCCACGAGGGCGTGCACGGTGCCGCGGCGCACGGTGATGTCGATGTCGTGGTTGGCCACGACTCCCGGGAAACGCTTGGTGATGCCGCGGAGTTCTACGGCGTTGGGACTGCTGGGGCTGGAGGCTTTGATGACGCACTCTCCTAGGCAGGGAGCGTGAGGAGGGGAAGAGGCCGGTGCGCAGGCGCTGTCGGTGGCGAAAAATACCCTGTACGGCGCACGCTACGCGCGTAGCATTTGGAAAATCGTTCAACTGCCCGCGGGCAGACGTGTGAAGGGGGCCCGGAGTGTCGGCCGAAGCCACACTCCGGGCCCCCTCCGACGTACGTCAGAGGGTCGTGTTGACCTTGATCTGACCGTCGATGATCTTCTTCTTGGCCTCGTCCAGCTTGGCCTGGATGTCGGCGAGGTGGCCACCGGTGGTGGTCAGCGAGACACCGTTCTCGGCCAGCGAGTAGACGTGCGTGCCGGTCGCCGGCTTACCGTCCTGGACGGACTTGATGAGCTCGAAGACACCGGTGTCGACGTTCTTGACCATCGAGGTCAGGATCGAGCCGGCGTACTTGGACAGGGCCGGGTCCTTGGCCTGGTCCGAGTCGACACCGATCGCCCAGGTGCCCGGCTTGGCGGCGACGGCCTCGATGGCACCGGCACCCGAGCCGCCCGCGGCGGCGTAGATGACGTCGATGCCCTTGTCGAGCATGCCCTTGGCGGCGGCCTTGCCCTTGTCCGGGGCGCCGAAGCCGGAGAAGTCCGTACCGGTGGACAGGTACTGGATCGTGACCGAGGCGTCCGGGTTGGTGTCCTTGACGCCCTGCTGGAAGCCGGCGGCGAACTTCTTGATCAGCGGGGTGTCGACACCACCGATGAAGCCGATCTTGCCGTCCTTGGACTTGAGGGCGGCCGCGACACCGGCGAGGTAGGAGCCCTGCTCCTCGGTGAAGACGATCGAGTCGACGTTCTTCACGTCGGAGACCGAGTCGACCAGACCGAAGGTGGTCTTCGGGAACTTCGCGGCGACCTGGTCGATGGCGTCCTTGTAGGCGAAGCCGACACCGATGACGGGGTTGAAGCCACCCTCGGCGAGGGACGTGAGGCGCTGCTCGCGGTCGGCCGGGGTCTCACCGGTCTTGGCGGTGAGCTCCTTGGTCTCGACACCGAGGTCGGCCTTGGCCTTGTCGAGGCCACGGGCGGCGGAGTCGTTGAACGAGTTGTCGCCACGGCCGCCGACGTCGTAGGCCATGCCGACCTTGATGGTGCCCGAGTCGGAACCGGACTCGGTGGACGACTCACCACAAGCGGTGGCGGTGAGAGCGAGGGCCGCGGTCACTGCGGACGCGGAAACGATCTTGGATACCCGGCGCAAGAGGAGGGTCCCTTCGAGACTGACCGAAAGCGCCTCTTCCGGCGCTGGTTTCGCGTGGATCGTAACGCGCGTAGATGTCAGTTAAAGACCCGTTCATGAGTCGTTATCGGATCGTCGCGAACGAGCCAAGGGAACGATCGGGACCGGCCGCGTCGGCACGACCGGTTATACACCTCGGGACGTCACGCGGAGCGGTGGTATCGCGACACTCCGCGCCGAGTTGGTCCGAACGGCGGAGGGGGCGCGGGCACCCCCTCCCTCCGCCGTCAGCGCTTCGGGGTTCCGTCGATCAGGGCGGCGGCCGTGAAGAGCTCGACGCCCACCGCGATGGCCCGCTCGTCCACGTCGAAGTCGCCCGCGTGGAGGTCACGGCGTGTCGTGTCGCCCGGAATGCGGGTGCCGAGGCGCGCCATGGCGCCCGGGACGTGCTCCAGGTACCAGGAGAAGTCCTCGCCGCCGAGGCTCTGCTCGGTGTCCTCGATCGCATACGGTCCGCGGCGGGCGGTCATCGCGTCACGGAGCAGTTCGGTGATCACCGGGTCGTTGACGACCGGGGGGACGCCTCGGACGTAGTTGATGGTCGACTTGGCCCGATGGAGCGTGGCGATCTCGTCGATCGCCGCGTGCACCAGGTCGGGGGCCTCGCGCCAGCCGGGCAGGTCGAGGCAGCGGACGGTGCCGGAGAGCTCGGCGTGCTGCGGGATGACGTTGCAGGCGTGTCCGGCCTCGATACGGCCCCAGGTGACCGCGAGCCCGGAACGGGCGTCGACCCTGCGTGCCAGCAGGGCCGGGACGTCGGTGGCGATCCGGGCGGCGGCGGTGACCAGGTCGGTGGTGAGGTGCGGGCGGGCCGTGTGGCCGCCGGGGCCGTCGAGGGTGACCTCGAGCCGGTCGCAGGCGGAGGTGATGGGGCCGGGGCGCAGCCCGATCCGGCCGGCGTCCACCTTCGGGTCGCAGTGGACGGCGATGATCCGGCCGACGCCGTCCAGGACGCCGGACTCGATGGTGTCGGCGGCGCCGCCGGGCAGCACCTCCTCGGCGGGCTGGAAGATCAGCCGCACGGCCTGCGGAAGCAGCCCCTGCCGGTCCAGCTCGGCGAGCACGAGCCCCGCGCCGAGGACGGTGGTGGTGTGGACGTCGTGGCCACATGCGTGGGCGCGGTTGGGCACGGTGGAGCGGTACGAGACGGTCTTGACGTCCGGGATGGGCAGCGCGTCGATGTCCGCGCGAATGGCCAGCATGGGACGTCCTCCGTCCCAGGTGCCGATGTCACAGATGAGCCCGGTACCGGTGGCCAGCACCTGAGGCGCGAGTCCGGCCGCCTCCAGGCGGGCCTTGAGCGCAGCGGTGGTACGGAACTCCTGGTTGCCGAGCTCGGGGTGCATGTGCAAGTCCCTGCGGAACACGATCAGTTCGGTGCGCAGGGGTTCGGACAGCGTTCCGGGCAGAGCGACGGAGCCGGGCTCACGGGACTTCAACTGGTTCACCTTTTGAAGGGTAGGCCCCTTCAGAGATCAACTGCCCGTTGATCACGAAAACTTCAGCCCGTTAGGGGAAAGAAAGCGGGTTCACGAGGCATGACAACCACCCCTTGTGGGTAAGCTCATCCGAATTCGAACCGTTCCGCCGTAGGGGTGGCGCGCGCCGTGAGTCGGTCCACCTCGAAGGCCGCCGTGCCCGCGACTCCCGCCAGGAAGCCCTGGGCGCGGGGGGAGACGTTGGCCTTGAGCCACTCCGGGGCGATCTCGCAGACCGCCACCTTCACGCCCGTGCCCGCCAGGGCCAGGGGCAGGGTGTGGACGACCGTCGAGGGGAAGCTGACCACCGTGCGGCCGATCGGGCCGCGTCGGGCGATCAGTTCCAGGGGGAGGTCGGGCCGGACGATCTCCAGGCCGGTCTCCACCGCGATCCGGTGCAGTTTCTCCGCGCTCTCGCGGCGGTGCGCGAAGTAGCGGGTGGCGCCGTGGGTGGCGGCGAGGTCGGTGACGGCCCGTGTGTACTGGTCGGCGTCGACGACTCCCGTCTCGACCAGCGAGGTCCCGACCAGGTCCGAGCCCCGTGTCAGACGGGGCGGGCCGAAGCGGGCCCGGGTCCAGGCGAAGGTGTTCGGGGTGACGGTGGTGCCCGGCGGCGGGTCGACGGGGAGCGAGGTGAAGATCTCGACCTCACGGCGACGCGTCGGGGCCAGTTTGCGCCGGGCCGCGGCGGAGACCGGGGCGAGCACGAGTTCGCGCGGTCCCCGGCTGCTGCCGCGTCGGTGCCAGCGCACCAGCCTCTCGCCACGGGCCAGTTGGGCGGCGTACTCCATGGTGGCGGTTCCGTCGTCGACGACGGTCAGCTGCTTCGGGGCGAAGAGGGTGAGCAGCAGCTGGACGTAGCGGGAGAAGGGGTCCCCGACGATCACCCGCTCCGCCGTCCGCAGCAGCGGGGCGAGGTCCCGCAGCGTACGGGCCAGCGAGCCGCGGCCGTCGCGGGCCTCCTGCCAGCGGACGGTGAACCCGTCGTCGCGGGCCAGCTGGGCCATCCGGCGCAGCTGGCCGCGCGACATGGGGTCGGTCGGCGAGAGGACGACGAGGGTGAGGCCGGCCGCGACCTCCCCACCCCCCGTTGCGGGGGGGGGGTGGGGCGCGCCCGCGCCACAGACCCCCCCCCCCCGCGGGGGGGGGCCCCCCGGGGGGCCCCCGCCCCGCGGCGCGTTCACGCCCCCTTCGGCCCAGTCGGGCCGATCTCTTCGGTGTCTTCGGCCGATTCGGCTCGTCGAGCCGGTCCGATCAGAGGGTCTGCAGCGTCACCAGCGTGATCCGCAGCCCCGCGTTCTCCGCCGGCCCCGTCTCCGTCTCGATCCGCACCCGCTGCCCCGGGCGCAGCAGCAGCAACCCGCCCGCGTCGAAGGCATCGGCCCCGAACTCCACCGGGGTGCCGTCGTCGAGCAGCACACTGCCGCTGCGGGTCTCGGGGTCGTACGTGTACGCGGTCGCCTGCATGGTCCGCAGCCTATCCGGCCGCGTGGAACCGATGGGCCGCCGTCCGCGGGCCGACACCCAGCGCCCACGCGGCCGCCAGATCCTCGCCGGTGTCCACGTCCCGGCGCACGGAATCCACCC
Organism: Streptomyces sp. NPDC056222; assembly: GCF_042264065.1. NCBI lineage: Bacteria > Bacillati > Actinomycetota > Actinomycetes > Kitasatosporales > Streptomycetaceae > Streptomyces > Streptomyces sp. NPDC056222. The sequence continues at coordinate 92,524 of NZ_JBHJTL010000013.1, forward strand.
CGGTCAGCCGGATTTCCACCGCCCCCGAAGACAAATGCCGCCGGCGCGAAGCGCCCCCGAATGCAGGTGCCAATTCCACTCCCGGACCCGCCGAGAGGAATGTCGTACCGATTTCGGCGGCATCTGCGAGAAATGTCCGAGGGAATTCACCGGCGGCGTCCAGGACCCGGGCCAGTTCGCCGGGGCGCAGCGCCGGCAGGTCCGCGTTGAGCGCCGCCACCCCCGCCTCCGGCCGGGACACCCGTACCGTCCGCGCCCCGTGCGCCAGCGCCGCGTTGAGTCCGGCGGACGGGGAGTCGGGCACGATCCGCGCACCGAGCGCCGCCAGCGCCACCGCGGCCACCGGATCGTCCGTGACGACCGCCACATCCCGCACCCGCCCGCATTCCAGCGCCGCAGCCACCGTGTCCTGCGCGAACGCCAGCGCGAGCCGAGGGCGCAGCAGCGCCCCGGCGGCCGTCGCGAGCCTGCTCTTCGCCCGCGCAAGGGGCTTCAGGGGGACGACCAGGGACCAGCCGCCGTCCGGATCGGTGTTCATCGGGGCCCATTCTGTCCCGACACCCGCCACGTGTGATCGACGGGCCGTAGGGGCCGGTGCCCGGCGGAGGCGTGATCCCGGGGCGTACGGTGTTCTCGACAGACCAGGAGCATGGGGCGACACTTGACCCCCTGCACGCCAGTCCCAGAGGAAGGTGCACGAGTGTCCCGCCGCAGAATCGGCTTCTGGTACCGCCTGGCGGCGGTCATCGCTAAACCGCCGCTGGTGGTTCTGTTCAAGCGGGACTGGCGCGGAGCGGAACACATTCCGGCCGACGGCGGATTCATCACCGCCGTCAATCACAACTCATATCTGGACCCGCTGTCGTACGCGCACTTCCAGTACAACACCGGACGCGTCCCGCGCTTCCTCGCCAAGGCCGGCCTCTTCAAGGGCTCGTTCGTCGGCACGATGCTGCGCGGCACCGGACAGATCCCCGTCTACCGCGAGACGACCAACGCGCTGGACGCCTTCCGCGCCGCCGTCGAGGCCATCGAGCGCGGCGAATGCGTCGCCTTCTACCCGGAGGGCACCCTCACCCGCGACCCCGACATGTGGCCCATGGCCGGCAAGACCGGCGCCGCCCGCGTCGCGCTGCTCACCAAGGCCCCTGTCATCCCCGTCGCCCAGTGGGGCGCCAACCTCGCGATGCCGCCGTACGCCAAGGAGAACAAGCTCAACCTGTTCCCGCGCAAGACGCTGATCGTGCAGGCAGGCCCGCCCGTCGACCTCTCGCGCTTCTACGGCCAGGAGCCGACGCCCGAGGTACTGCGCGAGGCGACCGAGGTCATCATGGCCGCGATCACCGCGATCCTTGAGGACGTACGCGGCGAGAAGGCACCGGCCGAGCCGTACGACCACCGCAAGGCCCGTCTGGAACAGCGGCGCAAGGCCGCCGGGGAAGGTACGAAGTGACCAAGGTAGCCGTCTTCGGTACGGGATCGTGGGGCACCGCCTTCGCGATGGTGCTCGCCGACGCGGGCTGCGAGGTGACCCTCTGGGGCCGCCGCGCCGAACTCGTCGAGGCCATCAACACCACCCGTATCAACCCCGACTACTTCCCCGGCGTCGCGCTCCCTTCGGGTATCCGGGCCACCACCGACCCCGCCGAGGCCGCCCGCGACGCCGAGTTCACCGTCCTCGCCGTCCCCTCGCAGACCCTGCGCGCGAACCTCGCCGACTGGGCGCCGAAACTGGCCCCCGGCACCGTCCTCGTCTCCCTGATGAAGGGCGTCGAACTCGGCACCGCCAAGCGCATGAGCGAGGTCATCGCCGAGGTCGCCGACGTGCCCGCCGCGCGCGTGGCCGTCGTCACCGGCCCCAACCTGGCCGCGGAGATCGCTGCCCGGCAGCCCGCCGCCGCGGTCGTCGCCTGCGCCGACGAATCGGTCGCCCGGCGGCTCCAGACCGCCTGCATGACCCCGTACTTCCGCCCGTACACCAACACCGACGTCGTCGGCTGCGAACTGGGCGGCGCGGTCAAGAACGTCATCGGGCTCGCCGTCGGCATCGCCGACGGCATGGGGCTCGGCGACAACTCCAAGGCCACGCTCATCACCCGCGGCCTCGCCGAGACCACCCGCCTCGGCCTCGCCATGGGCGCCGACCCGCTCACCTTCTCCGGCCTCGCCGGCCTCGGTGACCTGGTGGCCACCTGCTCCTCGCCGCTCTCCCGGAACCACACCTTCGGCACCAACCTGGGCCGTGGCATGACGCTCCAGGAGACCATCGCGGCGACCAAGCAGACCGCCGAGGGCGTCAAGTCCTGCGAGTCCGTGCTCGATCTGGCCCGCCGCCACGGCGTCGACATGCCGATCACCGAGACGGTCGTCTCCATCGTCCACGAGGGCAAGCCGCCGATCGTCGCCCTCAAGGAACTGATGTCGCGCAGCGCCAAGTCCGAGCGCCGCTGAGGCACCCGCTACGCCGTACGCGCGCGGCGGGCCGGGGCTCTTAAGCGGATCGAACACGCAAGGTACGCTCAACGCGTTATGAGCGAGAACACCCAGAGCCCCCGCAAGCCGCGCGTGGCCGTCGTCTTCGGCGGACGCAGCTCCGAGCACGCCATCTCCGTCGTCACGGCCGGCGCCGTCCTGCGCGCCATCGACCGGACCAAGTACGACGTGCTGCCCATCGGCATCACGACGGACGGGCGCTGGGCGCTGACCGCCGACGCCCCGGAGCGGATGGCCATCGCCGACCGCGCGCTGCCGAACGTCACCGACCTCACCGAGTCCGAGCACGGTGGCGTCGTCCTCTCCGTCGACCCGGCCAACCGCGAGGTCGTGTACACCGAGCCCGGCTCCGTGCCGAAGGCCCTCGGCGAGGTCGATGTCGTCTTCCCGATGCTGCACGGCCCGTACGGCGAGGACGGCACCCTCCAGGGCCTCCTCGAGCTCTCCGGCGTCCCCTACGTCGGCGCGGGCGTCCTCGCCTCCGCCGTCGGCCAGGACAAGGAGTACATGAAGCGGGTGTTCACCTCCTTCGGGCTGCCCGTCGGCCCGTACGAGGTCATCCGCCCCCGCGAGTGGGAGCAGAGCCCCGCCGCCGCCCGCAAGAAGATCGTCGAGTTCGCCGCCGAGCACGGCTGGCCGCTCTTCGTGAAGCCCGCCCGCGGCGGCTCCTCCATGGGCATCACCAAGGTCGACGACCTCTCCGGCCTGGACGAGGCCATCGAGGAGGCCCGGCGCCACGACCCCAAGATCCTCGTCGAGTCGCTGCTGCGAGGCCGCGAGATCGAGTGCGGCGTCCTGGAGTTCGAGGACGGCCCGCGCGCCAGCGTGCCGGCCGAGATCCCGCCCGTCACCGACCACGACTTCTACGACTTCGAGGCCAAGTACATCGACTCGGCGTCCGGGATCGTGCCCGCGCCGATCGGCGACGAGGCCACCGCCGAGGTCCAGCGGCTCGCGGTCGCCGCGTACGAGGCCGTGTCCTGCGAAGGGCTGGTCCGCGCGGACTTCTTCCTCACCGAGGACGGCGAGTTCGTGATCAACGAGATCAACACCATGCCGGGCTTCACCCCGATCTCCATGTACCCGCGCATGTGGCAGGAGAGCGGCGTCAGCTACCCGGAGCTGGTCGACCGGCTGATCCAGGCCGCGCTGACCCGCTCCACGGGCCTGCGCTAGGGGAGACCCCCTAGTCGCATTCGGGTTCCAGAGCACACGGAACGGTCTGCTCCACGGGGGCGGCGAGATCCACGAGCGGTGCGGCGTCGTGCGCGTACCGCTCGTCCAGCGTCACCTCGACGTACGTCTTCCGGTACACCGAGGTGAAGCGGGGTCCGCCGCCCTCCGGTCGTTCCAGCATCCAGCGCACGCCGTTGACCGAGATGCCCTGGGACTGGGGATCGGTCATCTTTTCGGGCCGGGGAACGCCGCAGCGCAGTACGATCGCCGCATCCCCCCACCCGGCGGTCAGCTCGGACTCGGGCTTCGGATCGGTCCGTCCCAGCCCCGCCACGGTGTCCGGAAGCTCCTTCGCCAACGCCTGGCAGAGGACGGCCTCCTCCGCCGAAGGGCTGGGAACCGGGACCGATGCCTTCGCGTCCGTGGAGGAGCAGCCCGCGGCGGTCAGCAGCAGAAGCGCTGCGGCGGCGGTGGGCAGGCCGAAGGGCCGGTGGGAAGACTTCACCGGCCAAGGGTAGACGGGGGCTACAGATGCACGACCGGGCAGGTGAGGGTCCGCGTGATGCCGTCCACTTGCTGGACCTTGGCGACCACCATGCGGCCCAGTTCATCGACCGTGTCTGCCTGGGCGCGGACGATCACGTCGTACGGGCCCGTCACGTCTTCCGCCTGGATCACCCCCGGGATCTTGGAGATGGTCTCGGCGACGGTCGACGCCTTGCCCACCTCGGTCTGAATAAGGATGTACGCCTGTACCACGGAACCTCCAGGGCGACCACGAGGATCTTGTGGGAGAAAGGGACGCCACGGTACCGCGTCGCCGAGGGCCGCGGGGAGACCTGCGCGCCCCGAGGCGCCCACAGTGTGGCGTACGCACGACAGAAGTTGACGGTCTACTTGACGGTACCCAGCGCCGTGACGGCTCGCGACCCGCAGAACGAGCGGCGGGCGACGCGCACGGCCGGCACGACAACACGAGGTGATACGCGGTGAAGGGCACAGTAGGAGAGCTGGGCGAGTTCGGGCTCATCAGAGAGCTCACCTCCCGGCTCACCTCCACCCCGGCGGTACGGATCGGACCCGGCGACGACGCCGCGGTCGTCTCCGCACCCGACCGGCGCGTGGTGGCCAGTACGGACATCCTGCTCGAAGGACGTCACTTCCGCCGCGACTGGTCGACGGCGTACGACGTCGGCCGCAAGGCGGCCGCACAGAACCTCGCCGACATCGCGGCCATGGGCGCCGTCCCCACCGCGCTGCTGCTCGGCCTCGTCGTCCCCGCCGAACTTCCCGCCACCTGGCCCGTGGAACTCATGGACGGCCTGCGCGACGAGTGCCAGGTCGCCGGCGCGGCCGTCGTCGGCGGCGACGTCGTCCGCGGCGACACCATCACCATCGCCATCACCGCCCTCGGCGACCTGCGCAACCACGACCCGGTGACCCGCGGCGGGGCACAGCCCGGCGACGTCGTCGCGTACACCGGCTGGCTCGGCTGGTCCGCCGCCGGATACGCGGTGCTGTCCCGCGGCTTCCGCTCCCCGCGCGCCTTCGTCGAGGCCCACCGGCGGCCCGAGCCGCCGTACCACGCGGGCCCCGCGGCCGCCGGGCTCGGCGCCACCGCCATGTGCGACGTCAGCGACGGGCTCATCGCCGACCTCGGCCACATCGCCGAGGCCAGCAAGGTCCGCATCGACCTGCGTTCCGGGCTCATCGACATCCCGACCCAGATGCACGACATCGGCCAGGCGGTGGGCGTGGACCCGCTGCAGTGGGTGCTCACCGGGGGAGAGGACCACGCGATCGTCGCCACCTTCCCGCCCGACGTGAAGCTGCCGGCCCGCTGGAAGGTCATCGGCGAGGTCCTCAACCCCTCCGCGCTGCCCCAGGTGACGGTGGACGGGGCGCCCTGGCACAGCATGGGCGGCTGGGACCACTTCGGGGGGACCGAGTGAGCCTGCCCCTGGTCCTCACCGTCGCCGGATCCGACTCCGGCGGCGGCGCCGGCATCCAGGCCGACCTGAAGACGATGCTCGCCCTCGGCGTCCACGGCATGAGCGTGATCACCGCCGTCACCGCCCAGAACTCGCTGGGCGTCCAGGGCGCGTGGGAACTGCCCGAGGAGGCCGTACGGGCCCAGTACCGGGCCGTCGTCGACGACATCGGTGTCCAGGCCGTGAAGACCGGCATGCTGTCCTCCGCCGCGCTCGTGGAGACCGTGGCCGAGCTGCTCGCGGGCACGCAGGACGTGCCCGTGGTCGTCGACCCGGTCGGGGTCTCCAAGCACGGAGATCCGCTGCTCGCCGCCTCGGCGCTGGATTCCGTACGGACGAAGCTGCTGCCGGTGGCGACGGTGGCCACGCCCAACCTCGACGAGGTGGCGCAGCTCACGGGAGTCGTCGTCGAACGGGAGGCCGATCTGCGGCAGGCCGCGGCGGCGATCCTGTCGTACGGGCCCCGCTGGGCGCTCATCAAGGGCGGCCATCTCGAAGGGGACGCGGTCGATCTGCTCACGGACGGGACCGAGGAGCACTGGCTGCGCGCTCCCCGGCACGACAACCGGCACACGCACGGCACGGGCTGCACGCTGGCCTCGGCGGTGGCGTCGGGCCTCGCGAAGGGGCTCACCGTGCCGGAGGCGGTCCGGGAGGCGAAGACGTATGTGACGGGAGCGATCGCGGCCGGCTTCGCGCTGGGCGAGGGGATCGGGCCCGTGGACCACGGCTGGCGATTCCGCGCCTAGGGGTGTCTTGCACGTTTCGTCTCCGGGCATGGCAAAAGGCCGGTTCACCTAGGTGAACCGGCCTTTCAAGGCAACCGCAGGGGCTGCGCTACGACGAAACGTCGGCGTTAGCGCGAGACCTTGCCGGCCTTGATGCACGAGGTGCAGACGTTGAGCCGCTTCGGCGTCCGACCGACCACGGCACGCACACGCTGGATGTTCGGGTTCCAGCGACGAGACGTACGGCGGTGCGAGTGCGAAATGTTGTTGCCGAAGCCCGGCCCCTTGCCGCAGACGTCGCAGTTGGCAGCCACGGGTCACTCCAAAGACTTCAGATTTACAGTGAAATCCGGCGCACCGGAATCAGAGTTCTGAAGTGGCTTGCCGGGGGAATGGCCCGACTCTCGCCGGGCAACCGAAGCAGCATACAACGACTGCTCCCGTGGAACGAAACTACCATGGCGACGGCGGCCCCCGCCCCGGGTGCAGGTCACGAGCGGGTCTACCCTGCGGTGAGCCCACCGCAGACGCCGCCTAGCAGGAGGATCACCCGTTGCCGCAGACCGCGCAGACCCTCGACGCCGCAGCGGTCCGCTCCTGGTGCGCAAGGGCGCTGGACGCGCTCGGCAGGGAGCGCGAGGAGATCGACGCGATCAACGTCTATCCGATCGCCGACGGGGACACCGGCACGAATCTGTATCTGACGGTGGAATCCGCCGCCCGGGCCGTCGAGGCGCTCTTCACGAAGGACGCCCCGGACGCGGGCGCCGCCATAAAGGCCATGGCCCACGGCGCCCTGATCGGGGCCCGGGGCAACTCCGGAACGATTCTCTCGCAGCTCCTGCGCGGCATGGCGTCCGTCCTCACGGACGGGCGTGACGGCGAGCACCTCGCCCGGTCCCTGGCGGCGGCGGCCCGCGCGGCCCGGGAAGCCGTGGCGCACCCCGTCGAAGGAACGATCCTGAGTGTGGCCACCGCGGCCGCGGACGCCTGCGACAGCGGCGGAAGCCTCGTGACGGTGGCCAGAGGGGCGTACGAGGGGGCCAGGACCGCCCTCGAGGCCACTCCCGGACAACTGGCCGTCCTCGAACGCGCCGGGGTCGTGGACGCGGGCGGACGGGGTCTGGTGGCTGTCCTCGGGGCCCTGGTGGAGGTCGTGTCGGGAGAGGCGCAGGTACGGCCGACCGGGACGGCGCACCGGCCGATCGCCGCCGACGAGGCGTGCGGACCCGAAGACGGACCCGCCGGACCCGCCTTCGAGGTGATCTACCTCCTGGAGGCGGAGGACGCGGCCGTGGAGCGGCTGCGGGCCCGGCTGGACGCGCTGGGGGACTCGCTGGTCGTGGTCGGCGGCGACGGCCTGTGGAACGTCCACGTCCATGTCGACGACGCGGGGGCGGCCGTGGAGGCCGGCGTGGAGGCGGGACGGCCGTACCGGATCCGTATCACGCACTTCTCGGGCGTCACCGAGACCCGGGAGCGGATGCAGCGGGCGGTCGTGGCGGTCGTGCCGGGCGAAGGGCTCGCGGGCCTGTGCGCGGAGGCCGGGGCGACGACGGTGCTGGCCAGGCCGGGCGAGCCGCCGGCCGCCGGTGAACTCCTCGACGCCGTCCGGAGGGCCCACGCGCGCGAGGTCGTGCTCCTGCCCAACGACACCGATCTGCGGCACACGGCCGGCGCCGCCGCCGAACAGGCCCGCGCGGAGGGCATCCGGGTCGCCCTGATCCCGACCCGGGCCGCCGTCCAGGGCATCGCGGCGCTCGCCGTCCACGAACCGGACCGGCGCTTCGACGAGGACGTGGTGGCGATGACGGCGGCGGCGGGCGCGACCCGGTACGCCGAACTCGCCGTCGCCGAACGGCAGTCCTTCACCTCGGCAGGCGTCTGCCAGGCCGGAGACGTCCTGGGCCTGATCGAGGGCGACGTGGCCGTCATCGGCCAGGACCTGACGACAACGGCTCGCACGGTCCTGGACCGGATGCTCTCGGCGGGCGGCGAACTGGTCACTCTGATCGTGGCCGACGAGACCCCGCCGGCCCTGGCGACAGCGCTCGAACGCCACGTCCGCGAGACGTACCTGGCGGTCGACACGGCGACGTACCGCGGGGGAGTGGGGGCGCCGCCGCTCCTGATCGGGGTCGAGTAGCGGGCCGGCGGCTCGTCCCGTCCCCGGTACCACTCCCCGGCACCGCACCTCGCCGACGTGACCCGGCGATATCCACGGCCTGCGGGACGGGTGTCAGTGGAGTGGTGTGCAATGGAACGCGTGCCAGTGCTCGACGAACCCCTCAAGAACCTCCTCGGCGCCGCCACCGCGAAGGTGATGGCCGAGCACCTCGACCTGCGGACGGTCGGGGACCTCCTCCACCACTACCCCCGGCGGTACGCCGAGCGCGGCGAGCTCACCGCCCTCGCCGACCTGCCGCTGGACGAGCACGTCACGGTGGTCGCGCAGGTGGCCGACGCCCGCGTGCTGACCTTCAACAAGGGCGGCCGGGGCAAGGGCCAGCGCCTCGAGGTCACCATCACCGACGGCAGCGGCCGGATGCAGCTGGTCTTCTTCGGCCGGGCCGTGCACTTCCACCAGAAGGAGCTACTGCCGGGCCGCCGCGGGATGTTCGCCGGCAAGGTCGGGGTCTTCAACCGCAAACTCCAGCTCACCCACCCCGAGTACAAACTCCTCGACGCGGAGAGCAGCGACGAGACGGTCAAGGCGTTCGCGAACGAGCTGCTGCCGATCTACCCCGCCTGCAAGCAGCTGGAGTCCTGGACCATCGAGCAGTCCGTCTCCATCGCGCTCGACTCCCTGGTCGCCACCGGCTGGGCCGGGCTCGCCGACCCGCTGCCGCCCGCCCTGCGCGAGGACCGCGGCCTCACCGATCTGCCCGAGGCGCTCCTGAAGGTCCACCGCCCCCGCACCAAGGCGGACATCGAGGACGCCCGGCAGCGGCTGAAGTGGGACGAGGCCTTCGTCCTCCAGGTCGCCCTCGCCCGCCGCAGGTTCGCCGACACCCAACTGCCCGCCGTCGCCCGCAGACCCGCCCCCGACGGCCTTCTCGACGCCTTCGACGCCAAGCTGCCGTTCACCCTCACCGACGGCCAGCAGAAGGTCTCCAAGGAGATCTTCGACGACCTCGCCACCGAGCACCCCATGCACCGCCTCCTCCAGGGAGAGGTCGGCTCCGGAAAGACGATGGTGGCCCTGCGGGCCATGCTCGCCGTCGTCGACGCCGGGGGACAGGCCGCGATGCTCGCCCCCACCGAGGTCCTCGCCCAGCAGCACCACCGCTCGATCACCGAGATGATGGGCGAGCTCGCGGAGGGAGGGATGCTCGGAGGGGCCGAGCACGCCACCAAGGTCGTCCTGCTCACCGGCTCGATGGGCGCCGCCGCGCGCCGAAAGGCCCTGCTCGACCTCGTCACCGGCGAGGCCGGGATCGTGATCGGTACGCACGCGCTCATCGAGGACAAGGTGCAGTTCCACGACCTCGGCCTGGTCGTGGTCGACGAGCAGCACCGCTTCGGCGTCGAGCAGCGCGACGCCCTGCGCGGGAAGGGCAAGCAGCCGCCCCACCTGCTCGTGATGACGGCCACCCCCATCCCGCGGACGGTCGCCATGACCGTCTTCGGCGACCTGGAGACCTCCGTCCTGGACCAACTGCCCGCCGGACGCTCCCCGATCGCCAGCCACGTCGTGCCGGCCGCCGACAAGCCGCACTTCCTCACGCGCGCGTGGGAGCGGGTGCGCGAGGAGGTGGAGAACGGGCACCAGGCGTACGTCGTCTGCCCCCGCATCGGCGACGACGAGGACGAGAACGGCAAGGGGGCGAAGAAGAAGCCGTCCCCCGAGGACGAGGCCGAGAAGCGCCCGCCGCTCGCCGTCGTCGAGATCGCCGAGCAGCTCACCGGGGGACCTCTCGCCGGGCTCCGTATCGAGGTCCTGCACGGCCGGATGCACCCGGACGACAAGGACGACGTCATGCGCCGCTTCGCCGCCGGCGAGGTCGACGTCCTGGTCGCCACGACGGTCATCGAGGTCGGCGTCAACGTCCCCAACGCCACCGCCATGGTGATCATGGACGCCGACCGCTTCGGCGTCTCCCAGCTCCACCAGCTCCGCGGCCGCGTCGGCCGAGGCACCGCCCCCGGCCTGTGTCTCCTCGTCACCGAGATGCCCGAGGCCAGTCCCGCCCGGCAGCGCCTCGGCGCCGTCGCCTCCACCCTCGACGGCTTCGAGCTCTCCCGCATCGACCTCGAACAGCGCCGCGAGGGCGACGTCCTCGGCCAGGCCCAGTCCGGCGTCCGCTCCTCGCTGCGGATGCTCACGGTCATCGACGACGAGGAGGTCATCGCCGCGGCCCGCGAGGAGGCGACCGCCGTCGTCCTCGCCGACCCGGACCTCAGCGACCACCCCGAGCTGCGCACCGCCCTGGACGCCCTCCTGGACAAGGAGCGGGAGGAGTACCTGGAGAAGGGGTGACGCCACAGCCGCCCCACCCGCCATATCGTGGAGGCACAGACCACGGAGCGCCCCCGAAAAGGACAAGGACCTCAGATGACCCGCGTGATCGCCGGTACCGCCGGCGGACGCCGACTGGCCGTGCCCCCCGGCAACGGCACCCGCCCCACCTCCGACCGGGCGCGCGAGGGCCTCTTCTCCACCTGGGAGTCGCTCCTCGGCACCCTCGACGGCACCCGGGTGGCCGACCTGTACGCGGGTTCGGGCGCTGTCGGCCTGGAGGCGCTCTCCCGGGGTGCCTCCCACGCCCTCCTCGTCGAGGCCGATGCCCGCGCCGCCCGGACCGTCCGCGAGAACGTCCGGACGCTCGGACTGCCCGGCGCGGAACTCCGCACGGGCAAAGCGGAACAGATCGTGACGGGACCGGCCCCCGCCGTCCCCTACGACCTGGTCTTCCTCGACCCGCCGTACGCCGTCTCCGACGACGATCTTCGCGAGATCCTGCTCACACTCCGCTCAGGGGGCTGGCTCACGGAGGACGCCCTCGTCACCGTGGAGCGCAGCACCCGAGGCGGGGAATTCGGCTGGCCGGCCGGATTCGAGCCACTGCGGGCCCGTCGTTACGGCGAGGGAACGTTTTGGTACGGTCGCGCCGCCTCTACGTGCGAAGACGCACGATGACCGGACCGGAGAGCGAGGGACCCAAGTTGCGCCGCGCCGTCTGTCCGGGGTCATTCGACCCCATCACCAACGGACATCTCGACATCATCGCCCGCGCCTCCAAGCTGTACGACGTCGTACATGTCGCGGTGATGATCAACCAGTCCAAGAAGGGACTGTTCACGGTCGACGAGCGGATCGAGCTGATCCGCGAGGTCACCGCCGACTTCGGAAACGTCGAGGTGGAGGCCTTCCACGGCCTCCTCGTCGACTTCTGCAAGCAGCGCGACATCCCGGCGATCGTGAAGGGCCTGCGCGCGGTCAGCGACTTCGACTACGAGCTGCAGATGGCGCAGATGAACAACGGGCTCTCGGGCGTCGAGACCCTGTTCGTCCCCACGAACCCCACGTACAGCTTCCTGTCGTCGTCCCTGGTCAAGGAGGTCGCGGCCTGGGGCGGCGACGTCTCCCACCTGGTGCCGCCGGCCGTCCTCGGCAGGCTCACCGACCGGCTCGCCGAACAGCGCGGCGGGCAGTGACCCGGACGTGACCGCGAGCGACCACCGCTGACGGTCCGTCATCCGGTGTCGGGCGGGGGACGACTGCCCTTAAAGTCGTCCCGTCCGTCTCCATCCAGCTGTAGAGAGTGGCGAGCACCCGGTGGACGTGCAGAAGAAGCTCGACGAGATCGTTTCGACGGTCACAAACGCCCGCTCCATGCCCATGTCGGCGTCCTGCGTGGTCAACCGCGCCGAGCTGCTCGCCATGCTCGAAGAGGTACGGGAGGCCCTGCCGGGCTCCCTGGCCCAGGCGCAGGAGCTCCTCGGGGGCCGGGAGCAGATGGTGGAGCACGCCCGGCAGGAGGCGGAGCGGATCATCGAGGCCGCCCACGCCGAGCGCGGCTCGCTGATCTCCGACACCCAGGTCGCCCGCCAGTCCCAGGACGAGGCGGACCGGATCCTCTCCGAGGCACGCCGGGAGGCCGAGGAGATCCGGGCGGAGGCCGACGACTACGTCGACTCCAAGCTCGCCAACTTCGAGGTCGTCCTCAACAAGACCATCGGCTCCGTCGACCGTGGCCGCGAGAAGCTCCTCGGCCGCGGCCCGGGCCTGGACGCGCAGGGCTACGCCGACGAGGACGCCCCCGAGTACAGCGCGGACCCGCAGACCCTGATCCACCGGGCCGACGAGTACGTGGACGCCAAGCTGGGCGCCTTCGAGGCCGTGCTGTCGAAGACGCTGGAGGCGGTCGGCCGCGGCCGGCAGAAGCTGCACGGCCGGATCGCCACCGACGACCTCGGCGCCCACATGGCGGCCCAGGACGCGGCTGGCGGCGGGGTGCACACCAGCGACGCGGACTACCTGGCGGGGCTCGCGGAGCTGGCCGACCCCGAGCCGGTCCAGCAGCCCGTCCACCAGCAGGCCCCGCAGATCCCGGCGCAGCAGCCGGACCCGTACGGCTACCAGCAGCCGCAGCACCAGGACGCCTACGCCTACCAGGCCCAGACCCAGGACCCGTACGGGTACCAGACCCAGGACCCCTACGCGTATCAGCAGCCGCAGCAGCCGGTCTACGACTATCAGCAGCCGCAGGCCGCCGCGCTCGACGAGACCAGCTTCTTCGACACGAGCATGATCGACCTGGAGCAGCTGCGTCAGTACGAGCAGGGACACGGCCAGGGGCATGGTCAGGGGCACTGAGCCGAGCGTCGGCCAAGGCCGGATTGGGCCCTGAGCGAAGCGTCCAGTATCCTGGCTCTTCGGTCGCGCGTATGCCCGCGATCCTTGCTGCCCGCTTCGTCTCTCGATTCGAACACGGCAGCCCTCTCACGATCCGAAAGCAGGCAGAACCCTGAGCACGCGCCTTGACCACCGCAACCCCCTCGTGTTCGACACGCACGAGCTGGGGCGGCGTCCTGGTGCCCTCCAGAGGATCTCCCGCTCGGCCTCGGCCCCCAAGGACTTCGGTGTCGAAGGGGTCATCGGGGTGCCGGAAGGCTCGCCCGTGGAAATCGAGCTCCGTCTCGAGTCGGTCATGGAAGGGGTGCTCGTCACAGGCACCGCCCGTGCATCGGCCGAGGGGGAGTGCGTAAGGTGTCTGGAGCCCGTCGAGCTCGAGCTCGACGTGGACTTCCAGGAGATGTTCTCGTACCCCGACTCCGACGACCGGGGCCGCTCCAAGGCGGCCGCGGACGACGAAGCCGAGGACGACGAGGACATGATCCCCCTCGAGGACGGCATGTTCGACCTCGAACCCGTGCTGCGTGATGCGGTGGTGCTCGCACTGCCGATGCAGCCGGTGTGCCGGGAGGACTGTGCGGGTCTGTGTTCCGAATGCGGAACCAACCTGAACGACAACCCGGACCACCACCATGACGCCGTCGACATTCGTTGGGCGGCACTGCAGGGACTCGCCGGTTCGCTGGGAACCGATGAGAAGGACAACATGAGCGGCGCCGAAGCTGGCGTCGACGAGAAGCAGGAGAAGTAGCCGTGGCTGTTCCGAAGCGGAAGATGTCGCGCAGCAACACGCGCCACCGCCGGTCGCAGTGGAAGGCTGCGGTCCCCACCCTGGTTTCGTGTGAGCGTTGCCAGGAGCCGAAGCTGCAGCACATCGCGTGCCCGAGCTGCGGCACCTACAACAAGCGCCAGGTCCTCTCGGTCTGAGTGGCTGGTGAGAGGCGCAATGTCTGAGTCCAACAAGACGGACAATGCCTCGTCCCACACGCTTCTGGAAGGGCGGCTCGGGTATCAGCTCGAGTCCGCCCTTCTGGTGCGTGCGCTGACGCACCGCTCGTACGCGTACGAGAACGGCGGTCTGCCCACCAACGAGCGCCTCGAGTTCCTCGGGGACTCCGTGCTCGGTCTGGTCGTCACGGACACGCTGTACCGTACCCACCCCGACCTGCCCGAAGGCCAGCTGGCCAAGCTGCGGGCCGCGGTGGTCAATTCGCGTGCGCTGGCGGAGGTCGGTCGCGGCCTCGAACTCGGCTCCTTCATCCGGCTCGGCCGGGGCGAAGAGGGCACGGGTGGCCGGGACAAGGCGTCCATCCTCGCCGACACCCTTGAAGCGGTGATCGGTGCGGTCTATCTCGACCAGGGCCTCGACGCGGCCTCGGAGCTGGTGCACCGGCTCTTCGACCCGCTGATCGAGAAGTCCTCGAACCTCGGTGCAGGACTGGACTGGAAGACCAGCCTCCAGGAACTGACCGCGGCCGAGGGCCTGGGTGTTCCGGAGTACCTCGTCACGGAGACGGGTCCGGACCACGAGAAGACCTTCACTGCTGCCGCCCGCGTCGGTGGTGTCTCGTACGGCACCGGCACCGGCCGCAGCAAGAAGGAAGCGGAGCAGCAGGCGGCGGAGTCCGCATGGCGCGCGATTCGCGCGGCGGCGGACGAGCGTCTCGCGGCGGCGAAGGCCGCGGCGGACGAGGCGGCCGAAACGACGCCGGAAGAGGTCGCCGACACCCCTTCCCCCGCGGACCAGGCCTCGGCCTGAAGCCCTCCCCTTCCTGACGGCACTGCTTCTTGACGACCCCGCCCGGGGGCCCCGCGAGGGTCTCCGGGCGGGGTCTTCCGCTTCCCTTCGGTCGTCCCGGTCCGGGCGGTAGGCTTCGGGCGTCGCCTGTCCCGTACCCCTCCGGAGGAGTCCCGTGCCCGAGTTGCCCGAGGTCGAGGTCGTACGACGCGGTCTTGAGCGCTGGGTCGGCGGGCGCACCGTGGGCGAGGTCGAGGTGCTCCATCCGCGGGCCGTGCGCCGGCACCCGGCCGGCGGGGCGGACTTCGCCGCCCGGCTCAAGGGGCACCGCTTCGGGACGGCGCGCCGGCGCGGCAAGTACCTGTGGATTCCGCTCGCGGACTCCGACGTCTCCGTCCTTGGCCATCTCGGCATGAGCGGGCAGCTGCTCGTCCAGCCCGAGGACGCCTCCGACGAGAAGCACCTGCGGATCCGCGTCCGTTTCCAGGACGGCCTCGGCACCGAGCTGCGCTTCGTCGACCAGCGGACCTTCGGCGGGCTCTCGATCCACGACAACACGGCGGACGGCCTTCCCGACGTCATCGCGCACATCGCCCGCGATCCGCTGGACCCGGCGTTCGACGACGCGGCCTTCCAGACGGCGCTGCGCCTGCGCCGTACGACCGTCAAGCGTGCGCTGCTCGACCAGACGCTGATCAGCGGGGTCGGCAACATCTATGCCGACGAGGCGCTGTGGCGCGCGAAGCTGCACTACGAACGCCCCACCGCGACGCTGACCCGTCCGCGCTCCGCCGAGCTTCTCGGCCATGTACGGGACGTCATGAACGCGGCTCTTGCCGCTGGAGGCACCAGCTTCGACAGCCTCTACGTCAATGTGAACGGGGAGTCGGGCTACTTCGACCGGTCGCTGGACGCCTATGGGCGTGAGGACGAGCCGTGCCGCCGCTGCGGTACGCCGATGCGGCGCCGGCCGTGGATGAACCGGTCCAGCTACTTCTGCCCGCGCTGCCAGCGTCCGCCGCGCGCGACGGCCTGACGCTCGCGGTCGCTCTCACGCGCGCGCCGCGGTCGCTCAGGCGCTCGCCGCGGCCGCGCGCTCCTCGTCGTAGCTCTCGCGCGCCGAGAGGACGTCCGGCATCCGGCCCTCGACCAGGTCGATCAGCGCACGCAGCCGCTCCGCGATCTCGCGGCCCAGCGGCGTCAGCCGGTAGTCCACCCGCGGCGGGTTGGTCGGCTGCGCCTCGCGGTGGACGAGCCCGTCGCGCTCCAGCGCGTGCAGGGTCTGCGCCAGCATCTTCTCGCTGACCCCGTCGACCCGGCGGCGCAGCTCGTTGAACCGGAACGTGCCCTCGTGGAGCGCGCCGAGCGTGAGCGTGCCCCACCGGCCCGTCACATGCTCCAGCGTCTCGCGCGAGGTGCAGGCCCGGGCGAACACGTTGAACACGAGGTCGTCAGTCATGCCCTCTACCATACTCGCGCACAGCGCTAACCAAGGGAGTGCGCTTACTCATGGATTGCACTTTCGGAAAGTTAGTGCTCTACTTCTTGTCGTTCCCCCCGCCGATGAGGAGTCCCACCATGTCCACGCCCGTCGTCTCCATCGCCTACCACTCCGGCTACGGCCACACCGCCGTCGTCGCCGAGGCCGTCCGTGCCGGTGCCCTCGACGCGGGGGCCACCGTCCACCTGATCAAGGTCGACGAGATCACCGACGCCCAGTGGGAGCTGCTGGACGCCTCCGACGCGATCGTCTTCGGCTCGCCGACGTACATGGGTACGGCCTCGGGCGCGTTCCACAAGTTCGCCGAGGACAGCTCGAAGCGCTGGTTCACGGACGCCTGGATCGACAAGCTGGCCGCGGGCTTCACCAACTCCGCCTCCAAGAGCGGCGACAAGCTGCACACGCTGCAGTTCTTCCAGATCCTCGCCGCCCAGCACGGCATGACCTGGGTGAACCTGGGCCTGAAGCCGGGCTGGAACACCACCGAGGCGTCGGAGAACGACATCAACCGCCTCGGCTTCTTCTCCGGCGCCGCCGCCCAGACCCACAACGACCTGGGCCCCGAGGGCGTCCACAAGGCCGACCTCGCCACCGCCGAACACCTCGGCCGCCGCGTCGCCACGACCGCCCGCACCTTCGCAACGGGCCGCGCCGCCGCCTGACCGCGCAACGCGCGAAAGGCCCCGTCGCCACTCGGTGACGGGGCCTTTCGAACGGTTCGGATCCCGCCCCCACCGCATGTGAACGGCCCCTGACTTGGCGAAACAGTCAGGGGCCTTGTGCTGTGCGACGCCCGGTCGCCACAGGCGCTCGCCATCGGGCAATGGCTGGGCGTGTTCGGAAGCTGAGCGGCGTGGACCCGCACCGTGGGCTTGGGCGGGGACATTCCCCGCTCGTACCCCTGCCACGGTAGACGCAGTGCGGGCCGCCCCCGTCGCCGATGGCGACCGAGACGGCCCACGAAAGCTCACAGGTGGCCGACCTGCGGAAATGTCAGAAGCCGAAGTCCTGCGTCCACCACGGGCCGCCGTCCGCGAAGTGCACGCCGACGCCCAGGGTCTTGTAGTCGCAGTTCAGGATGTTCGCGCGGTGGCCGTCGCTGTTCATCCACGACGCCATCACGGCTGCCGCGTCCACTTGGCCGCGGGCGATGTTCTCGCCGCCCATGCCCGTGACGCCCGCCTGGTCGGCGCGGTCCCAGGGGGTGTCGCCGTCCGGGTCCGTGTGGTCGAAGAAGCTGCGCTGCGCCATGTCCTGGCTGAACGCTCCCGCCAGTGCGGCGAGGGCGCCGTCCGACCGGACCGGGGTGCAGCCGACCTTGGCCCGCTCCACGTTGACCAGCCGTACGACCTCCGCCTCGGCCGCCGCGGCGCGGCTGGGCACGGACGGGGTCGGCGCCGGGGCCGGGGTGCGCACGACGGGCTTCTCGGTCGTGGGCGCCGGCTTGGGCTTCGGCTTCGCCGTCGTCCTCGACGGCTGCGGGGCCGGCTTCTTCGGCGCCGGGGACGCGGTGGTCTTCGACGGCTTCGGCGACGGGGTCGCGGAAGGGGAGGACGAGGCCTTGTCGGTCGCGTTGCCGGTGGCCTTGCCGGTGGCCTTGCCCGTACCCGTACCCGTCGACGGGCTCGACGACTGGCTCGACGGGGTCGCGGACGAGCCGCCCTGCGTCGTCAGCTCCGGCGTCTGCCGGGACTGGGTGGTCTGCTGCTCTCCGGAGCCGGCACTGCCCACGGTCAGGGTGTCCCCGCCGGGCAGAAGGCCCGAGGCGACGGCGACCGCGCCGACGGCCACCGCGGCCGAGGCGCCGATCAGTCCCGTACGCATGCCGCGCTTCCTGCGGCGTTCACCCCGGTGCCGGCGGTCCGAACCCGCCGCGTAATCTTCTGCGGCGGGCGCGGCGCCGGAGCGACGATGGCGTCCCATCTGCTCTGCCTTCCTGACGACCTGTGCTGTCTCTTTGCTGATCTTTGCTTCTGCGTGGCCCGTGACGGGCCTGCTCGATGAGGCGCACCCGAACGGGTGAGCCTCATTCGGTCGGGACTGTACGCCATGACGCGCCGGGGCGACGTGCTCCTTCGGCAATTGGCCCGTTAGCGTGCAGCCATGAATGAAGACGTACGGCTCACCGCATGGGTGCGCGGCCGAGTACAGGGAGTGGGCTTCCGCTGGTTCACCAGGGCAAACGCCTTGGAGATCGGAGGGCTCGTCGGCTTCGCCCTGAACCTCGACGACGGGCGCGTGCAGGTTGTGGCCGAGGGGCCGAGTGAGAATTGCCACCGACTGCTCGACTGGCTGCGCTCCGGCGACACTCCCGGGCGCGTCGACGGAGTCACTGAGATCTGGGCCACCCCGCGCGGCGGTTACGACAGCTTCGCGATCCGCTGACGAACGTCTCGGCGGACCCCCTCCCGGTGGCCTGCTCGACCCCCGAGCGGACGTTCGTCGACGAGCCGTCGAAGTGGAAATGGCCTGATGGTTGCCGAGAGGGGCTTGCGGTGGCGCGCTCCGCGCGGAAGGATGATCGCTACGCCCCTGAGGCACCGAGTTGCGAGGCGCCGCCGCCTGTTCCGCGGCCGCAGACCCCCCGGTTGCCCTTGATACGGGGCGTGATCGTGTTGACCGTCAAACTTTTTGGTGAGACGCTGGAATCCCCGCGCACCTTAGCTGTTTGGCAGTACGAACCGGCACGACATGAAGCACTGCCGAGACCGCGGGTGCGAAATCCCTCACGACCCACACCGCTTCGGTCGGTCACTCAGTGTGGAGGACCATCCATCATGGCAAAGGCGCTTCTCGGTTACGTCGGCGGCTCCGACCCGCGACTCCTCGCCGAGATGCGACGGCTTCAGCAGCGCGTCCAGGATCTGGAGTCCGAGCTCGTTCGGATCCAGTCCGAGAACGACGCGCTCAACGCTGCCGCCGCACAGCATGGCGAGTCGCTGCTCGACAGCATCGACCTCGACGTTCCCCAGGCGGAGCCTGCGCTCACCTGACAGTCAGCCCCGTGCCGGGGCCAGGTGAGAAACACTCACGCCAGCACAGCTGGATATGCAAGGGGCGCTCCGGCGTCCCTTCTTTCTTGAGTCCCCCATGAGCCCCCCGAGTCCCACCGTTCCTTAGGGGAGGGTGTGCCCTGCACCTTCATGGGTGAAACGCGCAACCACAGGTAGAGTCCGGGGGCGTGCACCTCAAGGCCCTGACCCTCCGCGGTTTCAAGTCGTTCGCCTCCGCCACCACGCTGCGGTTCGAACCTGGAATCACGTGTGTCGTCGGGCCGAACGGCTCGGGCAAGTCCAATGTGGTGGACGCGCTGTCCTGGGTCATGGGAGAGCAGGGCGCCAAGTCGCTGCGCGGCGGCAAGATGGAGGACGTCATCTTCGCCGGCACGACCGGGCGCCCGCCGCTCGGCCGCGCCGAGGTCTCGCTGACCATCGACAACTCCGACGGCGCGCTGCCCATCGACTACGCCGAGGTCACCATCACCCGGATCATGTTCCGGGGCGGCAGCAGCGAGTACCAGATCAACGGCGACACCTGCCGGCTGCTCGACATCCAGGACCTGCTCTCCGACTCCGGCATCGGCCGCGAGATGCACGTCATCGTCGGCCAGGGCCAGCTCGACTCCGTCCTGCACGCCGACCCCATGGGCCGCCGCGCCTTCATCGAGGAGGCCGCCGGCGTCCTCAAGCACCGCAAGCGCAAGGAGAAGGCGCTGCGGAAGCTCGACGCGATGCAGGCCAACCTCGCGCGCGTGCAGGACCTCACCGACGAACTGCGCCGCCAGCTGAAGCCGCTCGGCCGGCAGGCGGCGGTCGCCCGACGGGCCGCGGTCATCCAGGCCGATCTGCGCGACGCCCGTCTGCGCCTGCTCTCCGACGACCTCGTACGCCTCCAGGAAGCGCTCAAGACCGAAGTCGCCGACGAGGCCGCGCTCAAGGAGCGCAAGGAGAGCGCCGAGGCGGAACTCCGCGCGGCGCTCGCCAAGGAGGCCGACCTCGAGGACGAGGTCCGCCGGCTCGCCCCGCGCCTTCAGCTCGCCCAGCAGACCTGGTACGAACTCTCCCAGCTCGCCGAGCGGGTCCGCGGCACCGTCTCGCTGGCCGACGCGCGCGTGAAGAGCGCCACCGCCCAGCCGCCGGAGGAGCGCCGGGGCCGCGACCCCGAGGACATGGAGCGCGAGGCCGCCCGGATCCGTGAGCAGGAGGCCGAACTGGAGGCCGCCCTCGAAGCGGCCGAACGGGCCCTGGAGGACACCGTCGCCCACCGCGCCGAACTGGAGCGCGAACTGGCGGTGGAGGAGCGCCGGCTCAAGGACGTGGCCCGCGCCATCGCCGACCGGCGCGAGGGCCTCGCCCGGCTGCACGGCCAGGTCAACGCCGCCCGCTCGCGCGCCGCGTCCGCCCAGGCCGAGATCGACCGGCTCGCCGCCGCACGCGACGAGGCCCAGGAACGGGCCGTCGCCGCACAGGAGGAGTACGAGCAGCTCAAGGCCGAGGTCGACGGACTCGACGCGGGCGACACGGAACTGGGGGAGCGGTACGAGGCCGCCCGCCGGGACCTCGCCGCGGCCGAGTCGGCGCTGACGGCCGCCCGCGAGGCGGCCACCGAGGCCGACCGCAGCCGCGCGGCGACCCGGGCCCGGCACGAGGCGCTCTCCCTGGGGCTGCGCCGCAAGGACGGGACAGGAGCACTGCTCGGCGCCCGGGACACGCTGGGCGGACTGCTCGGCCCGGCCGCCGAACTGCTCACCGTCACCCCGGGATACGAGATCCCCCTCGCCGCCGCCCTCGGCGCGGCGGCGGACGCGATCGCCGTCTCCGGCCCCGCCGCGGCCGCCGAGGCCCTGCGCCTGCTGCGCAAGCAGGACGCGGGCCGGGCGGCGCTGCTGCTCACGGGCGGGGAGGCGCCGGGGGAGTCCCCGGAGTCCGCGGGCGGACACCCTCGCGCGGCGGACTTCGTCCGGGGCCCCGAGGAACTCATGACGTCCGTACGCCGGTTGCTCGCCGGGATCGTCGTGGTCGGGACGTTGGAGGAGGCCGAGGAACTGGTCTACGCCCACCCGGGCCTCACCGCCGTCACCGCCGAGGGCGACCTCCTCGGGGCGCACTTCGCACAGGGCGGCTCCGCCGGGGCGCCCAGCCTCCTGGAGGTGCAGGCGTCCGTCGACGAGGCGGCCGCCGAGCTGGAGGAGCTGGAGTCGCGCTGCGCACGGCTGGCCGCGGCCCAGCAGGAGGCCACCGAACACCGGCGTACGTCCGCCGCGCTCGTCGAGGAGCTCGCCGAACGCCGCCGCGCCGCCGACCGCGAGAAGTCCCAGGTCGCGCAGCAGCTCGGCCGGCTCGCCGGACAGGCCCGCGGTGCCGCGGGGGAGGCCGAGCGCACCACCGCGGCGGCCGCCCGCGCGGAGGAGGCCCTGGAGAAGGCGCTCTACGAGGCCGAGGAGCTGGCCGAGCGGCTGCTGGTCGCCGAGGAGGCCCCGGCCGAGGAGGAACCCGACACCTCCGTGCGCGACCGGCTCGCCGCCGACGGCGCCAACGCCCGCCAGACCGAGATGGAGGCCCGGCTCCAGCTCCGTACGCACGAGGAGCGGGTCAAGGGTCTTGCGGGACGCGCCGACTCCCTCGACCGGGGCGCCCGCGCCGAACGCGAGGCACGCGCGCGTGCCGAGCAGCGCCGCGCCCGGCTGCGCCACGAGGCGGAGGTCGCCACCGCCGTCGCCGCCGGCGCCCGGCAGCTCCTCTCGCACATCGAGGTCTCCCTGCTCCGGGCCGAGCAGGAGCGCGCGCTGGCGGAGGCCGCGAAGGGCGCCCGCGAGCAGGGCCTGGCCGGGGCCCGCAACCGGGGCCGCGAACTGAAGGCCGAGCTGGACAAGCTCACCGACTCCGTCCACCGGGGCGAGGTCCTCGGCGCGGAGAAGCGGATGCGGATCGAGCAGCTGGAGACCAAGGCCCTGGAGGAGCTGGGCGTCGAGCCGGCCGGCCTCGTCTCCGAGTACGGCCCCCATCAACTCGTACCGCCGTCGCCGCCCGCCGAGGGCGAGGAGCTGCCGGAGGACCCGGAGCATCCGCGCAACCAGCCGCGCCCCTTCGTCCGTTCGGAGCAGGAGAAGCGGCTCAAGTCCGCCGAACGGGCGTACCAGCAGCTCGGCAAGGTGAATCCGCTGGCCCTCGAGGAGTTCGCTGCGCTGGAGGAACGCCACAAGTTCCTCTCCGAGCAGCTGGAGGACCTCAAGAAGACCCGGGCCGACCTCCTTCAGGTCGTGAAAGAGGTCGACGTCCGCGTCGAGCAGGTCTTCACCGAGGCCTACCGGGACACCGCCCGCGAGTTCGAGGGTGTCTTCTCGCGTCTCTTCCCCGGCGGCGAGGGGCGGCTGATCCTGACCGACCCCGACAACATGCTCACCACCGGTGTCGATGTGGAGGCCCGTCCCCCGGGCAAGAAGGTCAAGCGGCTCTCCCTGCTCTCCGGTGGCGAGCGCTCGCTGACCGCCGTGGCGATGCTGGTCTCCATCTTCAAGGCCCGCCCCAGCCCCTTCTACGTGATGGACGAGGTGGAGGCGGCCCTGGACGACACCAACCTCCAGCGGCTGATCCGGATCATGCAGGAACTCCAGGAGTCCTCGCAGCTCATCGTCATCACGCACCAGAAGCGGACGATGGAGGTCGCCGACGCGCTCTACGGCGTCTCCATGCAGGGCGACGGCGTCTCGAAGGTCATCAGCCAGCGGCTGCGGTGATCGGTTCTCATGATCAACTACAAGTCTTGAACTCAAGGTGCCATGGGGTGCGGTTTAAGTCATACGACATCAAGTATTGACTTCGAAACTTGAAGGCATAGTCTCTGCAACGTTGCTTTTACCTTCAAGTGGTGGGCGGCGTGATGTTGTGCGCCACTGGAAGGGCTCGCCCCCCACGCCCCGGCGACGCTGCCGGAGGCCTCCAGGAGTCCATGTGACCAGCACCGCGCAGGCGCCCACGCCGCCGCCTTCCGAAGGCCGAGCCGCCCACCCGGACCACCTCGGCCACGTCATCTTCATCACGGCGTCCGCAGCGATGGGTGGTTTCCTGTTCGGCTACGACAGCTCCGTCATCAACGGCGCCGTCGAGGCCATCCGGGACCGGTACGACATCGGCTCGGGCACGCTGGCCCAGGTCATCGCCATCGCCCTGATCGGCTGCGCGATCGGCGCCGCGACCGCCGGCCGGATCGCCGACCGCATCGGCCGCATCCGCTGCATGCAGATCTCCGCCGTGCTCTTCGCCGTCAGCGCCGTCGGCTCCGCACTGCCCTTCGCCCTCTGGGACCTCGCCTTCTGGCGGATCGTCGGCGGCTTCGCCATCGGCATGGCCTCGGTGATCGGCCCGGCGTACATCGCCGAGGTTGCCCCCGCCGCGTACCGCGGCCGCCTCGGCTCCTTCCAGCAGGCCGCCATCGTCATCGGCATCGCCATCTCCCAGCTGGTCAACTACGGCATCCTGCAGATCGCCGACGGCGACCAGCGCGGTGAGATCGGCGGCCTCGAGGCCTGGCAGTGGATGCTCGGCGTGATGGTCGTCCCCGCCGTGCTCTACGGACTGCTCTCCTTCGCCATCCCCGAATCCCCCCGCTTCCTGATCTCCGTCGGCAAGCTCGACCGCGCCAAGGAGGTCCTCGCCGAGGTGGAGGGCCACGAGGTCAACCTCGACCACCGCGTCGCCGAGATCGACCGCGCCATGCGCAGCGAGCACAAGTCCACCTTCAGGGACCTGCTCGTGGCCGGCAGCCGCTTCAGGCTGCTCCCCATCGTCTGGGTCGGCATCGGACTCTCGGTCTTCCAGCAGCTCGTCGGAATCAACGTCGCCTTCTACTACTCGGCGACGCTCTGGCAGTCGGTCGGCGTCGACCCCTCCAGCTCGTTCTTCTACTCGTTCACCACGTCGATCATCAACATCGTCGGCACCGTGATCGCGATGGTCCTGGTCGACCGGGTGGGCCGTAAGCCCCTCGCCCTCGTCGGCTCCATCGGTATGGCCATCGCCCTCGCCTTCGAGGCCTGGGCGTTCTCCGCCGACCTCGTCGACGGCAAGCTGCCCGAGACCGAGGGCGTCGTGGCGCTCGTCGCCGCCCACGTCTTCGTGCTCTTCTTCGCCCTCTCGTGGGGCGTGGTGGTCTGGGTCTTCCTCGGCGAGATGTTCCCCAACCGGATCCGGGCCGCCGCCCTCGGCGTCGCCGCCTCCGCGCAGTGGATCGCCAACTGGGCCATCACCGCGAGCTTCCCGTCCCTCGCGGACTGGAACCTCTCCGGCACGTACATCATCTACACGGTCTTCGCCGTGCTCTCCATCCCCTTCGTGCTCAGGTACGTGAAGGAGACCAAGGGCAAGGCGTTGGAGGAGATGGGCTAAACCCCGCTGCCCCTCTCCTCGAATCCGGAACTGCCCCGGCGCACGGTCCTATGCCGTGAGCCGGGGCAGCACCGTCTCCCCCAGCAGACGCAGACTGCGCCACGCCTCTTCGACCGGCATACCGCCGCACAGCGGATGCAGCACCAGACTCTCCAGCTCCCGCCCCAGCGCCACGCACTCATCCGGCGTCACGATCCGGTACACCCCCTCCGCCCGCAGCTCCGCGACCGTCGTCGCCGTCGAGCGCACCGCCGAGCGGATGTCCTTCGACTGCCAGGAGGCGTACGTCCGCGCCTCGTGCAGGAAGTGCTCCCCGTACAACTCCCAGGACCGGTCCGGGTCCTCCGAGAGATGCAGCAGCGAGGTCCGCTCGGCCGGCATCATCGTCCAGCCCTCGGTGCCGTACTCCGCGCACCGCTCCCGGTAGTACGTCTCCAGCTCCGGCAGATGCGCGCTCGGGAAGAACGGCAGCCCGAGCCGGGCCGCCCGTCGCGCCGCCGCCTTCGAGGAACCGCCGACCAGAAGCAGCGGATGCGGCCGGGTGAACGGCCGCGGGGTGACCCGCACCGTACGGCCCTGATACGTGAACGGCTCACCCGACCACGCCTGCAGCAGGGTCTCCAGGAGCAGGTCCTGCAGCTTGCCGCGGCGGCCCCAGTCGACCCCGCGCTCCTCGTACTCCTCCGGCCGGTAGCCGATACCCGCGACCGTCACGAGGCGCCCCGCGCTCAACAGGTCCAGGACGGCGATCTCCTCGGCCAGCCGCAGCGGGTCGTGGAGCGGGCCGATGATCGCGGAGATCGTGACCGCGATCCTCTTCGTGGCGCCGAACACCGCGCCCGCGAAGGCGAAGGGAGAGGGCAGCCAGTTGTTGGTGGCGCCGTGGTGCTCCTCGGTCTGGATCGTGTCGACGCCGTGCTCGTCCGCGTAGGCGGCCATGGCGAGGGCGGCGCGATAGCGCTCCGAGAGGGACTCGGGGGTCGCGTGGGGATCGACGAGGTTGAACCGTACGACTGTGAAGGGCATGGGAAGTCCCCCTCCGCGAGCGTGGGATGCCGGCGAAGGGGGACGCTATCTGACGTCGCGTCAGATGGAAACAGTCTCGCGGACCTCGGCCGGCTCCTTGGCCGCCGGCGCGGCGGTCCGCGGCAGCACCGCGTACAGCACACCCGCGACCACGATCGTCGCGCCCCAGCCGAGTCCGTTCTCGCCGATCCAGGAGGAGGCGAGCGGGCCGGAGAACCAGTCGACCTTGGTGAACAGCAGACCCACCAGCAGGGCCACCGCCCACGCTGTCATCGCCTGCCAGGCGAAACCGCCCCGGTACCAGTAGGCGCTGGTGCGCGTGGTGTCCATCAGCGCCACGCCGTCGTACGACCTCCGCCGCAGCATGTCGACGCCGAAGACGCCGATCCACGCGGAGAACGCCACGGCGAGCAGCGTCAGGAACGAGATGAACGAACCGATGAAGCTGGTCGCCACCACCATCAGCAGGAAGCCGAAGACCAGGCTGATCACCGCGTTCACACTCACCGCCGCGGCGCGCGGCACCTTGATGCCCAGCGTCTGCGCCGTGAACCCGGCCGAGTACATCGACATCGAGTTGATCAGCAGCATTCCGATCAGCGCGATGACCAGGTACGGCACGGAGATCCAGGTCGGGAGCAGCTCGCCGATGAACGACACCGGGTCCTGCGCCGACGCCAGACCGGGGGTGGCCACCGCCATCACCGCACCCATCAGCACCATCGGCAGCACGACGATCCCGGCGCCGCCGATCGTGGAGCCGACCATCGCCTTCGAAGAGGCCGTACGCGGCAGATAGCGGGTGAAGTCGGGGCCGGAGGGGACCCAGCTGATGCCGCCCGCCGCGATCGTGCCGATACCCGCGATCATCATGGCCGTCGAACCGGCCGGCTTGTCGAAGACCGCCGACCAGTCGGTGTCGGCGACCAGATACACCAGCACCAGGACCGAGAACGCGCCGAAGAGATACGTCGACCACTTGCTGCACACCCGCAACGCGTTGATGCCGAGCCCGGACACCAGGAAGGTGCAGGCGACGAAGAGCATCAGCGTGATGACGATCAGCGCGGTGTTCGACTTGATGCCGAAGAGCAGATCGAGCACCGTCAGCACGGCATAGGCGCCGGTCACCGCGTTGATCGTCTCCCAGCCCCAGCGGGCGACCCAGATCAGCGACCCGGGGAAGAGATTGCCGCGCTGGCCGAAGACGGCCCGCGACAGGGCCATGCCGGGGGAGCCCCCACGCTTTCCGGCGATCGATATGAGGCCGACGATCCCGTACGAGAGGATCGGCGCGGCCGTCGCGACGACGAGGACCTGCCAGAAGTTCAGGCCGTTGAAGACGACCAGGCCCGCGCCCATCGTGAGCAACAGCACACTGATGTTGGCGGCGACCCAGGTCGGGAACAGCTCACGGACGTGGCCGGTGCGCTCGGCGTCGGGGACGGGTTCGAGACCACGGGTCTCGACGGCACCTTCGCTCTCGGCGGCGTGGGGCATGGGGGTACTCCGTGCGGGGTGTGGGGGACCCACCCAGCGTACGTGCTCCTCCTACGGCCCGCTCGTGGCCGATACTGGAGCCGTTATGGAACTCATTCTTGCTGTAGTCATCGCCCTGGTCGTCGCCGTCGCCGTGACCAGCGGGCTCGTGATCAGCGGCCGCAAGAAGAAGCAGCTGCCGCCGCCCGAGGCGCCGTCCACCACGCCGACCATCACCGCTCCGCCCGTCGAGCCGCACGTCGGCGACGAGGCGGAGACGCCGCGGGAAGAACCACGCCGGACCATCGAGGAGGTCGACCTCCCGGCCGCCGAGGCCCCGGTCGCCGTCGAGGACCCGGTCGTCGCCGAGGCTCCCGCGCCCGAGATCGAGGTGCCGGAACCGACCGCGGGCCGTCTCGTACGGCTCCGGGCCCGCCTCGCCCGCTCGCAGAACTCCCTCGGCAAGGGGCTGCTCACGCTCCTGTCGCGGGACAACCTCGACGAGGACACCTGGGAGGAGATCGAGGAGACCCTCCTCACCGCCGACGTCGGCGTCGCCCCCACCCAGGAGCTGGTCGAGCGG
Organism: Streptomyces sp. NPDC056222; assembly: GCF_042264065.1. NCBI lineage: Bacteria > Bacillati > Actinomycetota > Actinomycetes > Kitasatosporales > Streptomycetaceae > Streptomyces > Streptomyces sp. NPDC056222. The sequence continues at coordinate 120,482 of NZ_JBHJTL010000013.1, forward strand.
CTGCGCGAGCGCGTCCGCGTCCTCGGCACCCGCACCCCCGACGAGCTGCGCGGCCTGCTCCGCGAGGAGCTCATCACCCTTCTCGGCCCCGACTTCGACCGCACCGTCAAGACCGAGAGCGACCCCGGCACTCCCGGCGTCGTCATGGTCGTCGGCGTCAACGGCACCGGCAAGACCACGACCACCGGCAAGCTCGCCCGGGTCCTGGTCGCCGACGGCCGCTCCGTCGTCCTCGGCGCCGCGGACACCTTCCGTGCCGCCGCCGCGGACCAGCTCCAGACCTGGGGCGAGCGGGTCGGCGCGCGGACCGTGCGCGGCCCCGAGGGCGGCGACCCGGCGTCGATCGCCTTCGACGCGGTCAAGGAGGGCATCGCCGAGGGCGCCGACGTCGTCCTCATCGACACCGCCGGGCGTCTGCACACCAAGACCGGCCTCATGGACGAGCTCGGCAAGGTCAAGCGGGTCGTCGAGAAGCACGGCCCGCTGGACGAGGTCCTGCTCGTCCTCGACGCCACCACCGGCCAGAACGGTCTGGTCCAGGCGCGTGTCTTCGCCGAGGTCGTCGACATCACCGGCATCGTGCTCACCAAGCTCGACGGCACCGCCAAGGGCGGCATCGTCGTCGCGGTCCAGCGCGAGCTGGGCGTCCCGGTCAAGCTGATCGGCCTGGGCGAGGGCCCGGACGACCTGGCCCCCTTCGACCCGGCCGCCTTCGTCGACGCCCTGATCGGCGACGGGGCCTAGAGCGGCCCGCCGCCTCGACGACGCGGCCCCGGTCCCACCACCGGTGGGACCGGGGC